>DYNS01000392.1 GCA_020720965.1 Anaerolinea sp.
CGCCGCCGAGCGCTTACGCGCTTTGCTGAATGCCGGTGTGCCGGGGGAGAGCGTTCTCATCCTTACCCCGCAGCGCACCCTGCAAGAACCCTACCGGCAATGGCTGCAAAGCGAGGAGAGGCAGGCAGGCGGTGACCCGACCCTCGCCACCATTGGCGGGCTTGCCCGCCGCATGGTGCAAACCTTTTGGTCTTTGGCGGCAGAACCCGCCGGGTTCGCTCACCCGCACCAGGACCCCGGCTTTCTCACCCTGGAAACCGCCCAATACTTCATGGCGCATCTCGTCCGCCCCCTCCTGGACGAAGGCTACTTTGAGTCCCTCACCATTAACCGCAACCGCCTCTACTCCCAAATTTTAGACAACCTCAACAAAGCTGCCATCATCGGTTTTCCGCACACCGAAATTGGCGCAAGGTTAGATGCCGCCTACACCGGCGAACCTGCCGGACGGCGCATCTATGCCGATGGGCAGGAGTGCGCCAACCGCTTTCGAGAATACTGCCTGCAAAACAACCTGCTGGATTTCTCCCTCCAGCTGGAAGTTTTCTCCAACCTGCTCTGGCAGCAGGACATTGTCCGTAACCATCTCTTTCAGACCTACCGCCACCTCATCTACGACAACGTGGAAGAAGACGGCGCCCGCGCTCACGACTTGCTGCGCGAATGGCTGCCCCACTTTGAAAGCGCCCTGCTCCTCTACGACACCGGCGGCGGCTACCGTCAATTTTTGGGGGCAGACCCCCAAACCGGCTGGGCGCTGGCAGACCTGTGCGGTGAGCGGGTTCACTTTTCCGACTCTTTTGTGCAAACCGAACCCATTCTTTGCCTGCAAAACCAACTGCTGCCAGCCATCCAAACCCATCAGCCGGGCGCTCCGCTGGAAGAAAGCCAAGCCGCCCTCACCCGTCGGGCATTTTCCATCCTTCAGGCGCGTTTTTACCCGGAACTGATAGAAACCCTCGCCGCCGAAACCGCCCGCCTGTTGCAGGAAGGTTTGCCCGCCTCCCAAATGGTCATCCTCGCCCCTTATCTTTCAGACGCGCTGCGATTTTCGTTGATGCGGCGGCTGGAAGAGCGCGGCGTGCCGGTGCGTTCTCACCGCCCCTCCCGTTCCCTGCGCGAAGAACCTGCCAGCGCCGCCCTGCTTACCCTCGCCATGCTTGCCCACCCGCAATGGGATTTTGCCCCCTCCCGCTTTGACGTAGCCCAAAGCCTTTTGCAAGCCATCCAGGATATGGATTTAGTCCGCGCCCAACTGCTGACGGAAATCACCTACTCCCCGCGTGACCAAAGACTCTCCTCGTTTAACGAAATCAACCGGGAAGCGCAGGAGCGCATTACCTACCGTCTGGGCGAGCGTTACGAAGCCCTGCGTGCCTGGCTTTTGGCATACCGCGCCGAACCGGAACCCCTGCCGCTGGACCACTTTCTGCGCCGTCTCTTTGGGGAGGTGCTTTCTCAGCCTGGTTACGGCTTTCACACCAACTTCGACTCGGTGCGAGTCGCCGCCAGCCTCATCGAATCGGTACGGAAGTTTCGGATTGCCTTAGAGCCTGCCCGCCTCAGTTTTGAAGCCCTCGGCAAGGAATATATTTCCATGCTCTCGGAGGGAGTCCTTGCCGCCCAATACCTGCAAGCCTGGCAGCCACAAAATGCCGAGGCGGTTTTGGTCGCCCCTGCCCACACCTTTCTGCTGATGAATCGCCCTGCCGAAGTGCAATTCTGGCTGGATGCAGGCTCCTCCGGTTGGCACGAGCGCCTCACCCAACCGGTCACTCATCCTTACGTTTTGTCACGCGGCTGGCAGCCGGGCAGGCTGTGGACAGATGCGGACGAAGCCGAAACCAACCGCGAGAATCTGGCTCAGTTGGCGGCGGGTTTGCTTCAGCGCTGCTCTGGTCAGGTGTATCTCTGCCTGCCGGAACTGGGCGAGGCAGGCTACGAACAGCGCGGCGACCTGGTACGCGCCTTTCAGCAGGTGCTGCAAAACACAGCGGAGGGCAGGTAGCCCTCCGCTGTGTTTTTGTTCAGGGGGTTGCACTGGGTGTGCTGGTAACTTGCCTCAGGTACACTTCTGGCAGCCAACCAATTCTGCCTTCTGCGTCCATCACTTCCACCCAAATAATGCCCTCGGCGGTTTGTCTGCCGTATAAAATGGTCAGGTTCTGCCCGGCACGAATGGCTCCGATGACAGGTCCGCCGGGAGATTGATAGAGCTGTAAGCGGGGCAGGCTGCCGTTTAGGGCTTGCGCTAATCCGGGGGTGGGGGTTTGGCTGGGGCTGGGCGTGGCGGAGGCGGTGATGGTTGCGGTGGGGGTCAGGCTTGGGATGGGGCTTGGGCTGGGAGTGACAGTCCAGGTAGGGCTTGGTCCTGGGGTGGCGGTGGCGGTTGGGGTGGGGGGAATGAGGGGGTCCAGTCTTTCTGCAAAAATCTGGTTCACTTTGAGCGAAACGGAGGTTTGCAGTCCTTCCACAATGCCTTCTTGCAGGGTTACGACTTGTTCGTAGCGCAGCGGCGCGGTGGTTCGGACGGTGATGACCATATCTAACCCGCTGGTGTTGCGTTGGGTTACAAGTTCTACCAACTCGGCTTGTATCTGGCTGACCTGAGCGCGGACAACCTGGTTGATGAGGCGGTTTTGACTGGCTTGTTGAAAGAATTGCACGCTGTAGTAGGTGAGGGGGATGAGCAACAGCAACAGGATGCCCGCCGAGATGAACAAAGTACGT
>DYNS01000393.1 GCA_020720965.1 Anaerolinea sp.
TCGTCACACGCGGGGCACTCTCGCGGCTGCTGGAAATGACCTTTGCCATTGGGGATGTGTGGGTGCTGCTGGCATCCATCCTATTCGCGGTGTATAGCATTCTGGTAAAGCATAAACCCAAAGGCTTAAGCCTTTGGGCTTTTCAGTTGAGCACTTTCGTTTTGGGGCTTCTCTTTTTGCTACCCCTGTTCTTATGGGAGCAGGCAAACGGGGCGTACTTTGCAGCCGATTCCATGACCATCCCCGCCATTCTCTACATTGGGATTTTCGCCTCCCTGCTCGCCTTCATCTTCTGGAACAAAGCCGTAACCGTCATCGGACCCGCCAAAGCGGGGATGGTGTACTACACCCTGCCCATCTTCAGCGGCATTTTGGCATTCTTCACCCTGGGGGAGAGCATGACGGCAATTCACTTTTACAGCATCCTGCTCATCCTGGCAGGGATTTTGCTCTCCAACCGGGGTTAATCTGCCTTACCTGCCCGCCTTCAGCAAGGCGGCAGCCGCCTCAAAATAACCGGCGGCTTCTTGCATCTTTCCTATGCGGGCTTTGCGCCCGACGGCATCCTCCTGTGCGGTATCGCGCAGGAGGTTTTCAATCTGGTAGGCTTCGCGCAGTTGATGCGCCATCGCCTCGGCAGTCTCTGCGCCGAGAAAATCGCCCACCCTGGCAGAAAAATCCTGAGCAAACAACAGCATTTTCCCGCAGCTGCCATGCGGAATCTCTCCCTGGGCAAAAACCCGCGCCGCCTCCTGAATGGTTGCGGCAATCTCCAAGTAAAGCGAGGCAACATCCGCTTTACGGGCGGCGTATTTTGCCTCGTTGCGGTCGGTCTTGTTCGCCACCGAATCGTAGGCGGTTTTGGCGGCGGAAAGCAATAACGCGAGAGTATCTATCATTTCGTCTCCTTGGGCGGAATTTTGCTCATGGCGTACTCCGCCAAAGCGGTGATGGTGAGGCTGGGATTCACGCCTGGGTTGGCGGGCATAATCGAGCCATCCACAATCAACAAACCGGGGTAGCCATGAATCTGAAAACACTCATCCACCACCCCTTCCTCGGCGGTTGCGCCCATGGGCGCGCCACCCAAAATGTGGGCAGTCGTGGGCAGGTTGAGCAGGTTCTCCCCCAAAGAGCCAAGCGGAATGCCCTGAATATGGCGGGCAAATTCCCTGGTCAACTCGTGCGAGCCTTTCACCTGCGGGTCAATCACAAACCCCGGTTCATCCTCCGCCACCATGCCCACCCGAAAGAAGGTGAACAAACTGCGCCCGGTGCGAAAACGCATTCGGTTGTCCACATGCTGCATCACAAGCAGGATGGTGGTGTTATGCGCCCAACCGGGCAGGAACATGGCTTTGGCAAAATCTAACGGGTGGGTAAACGCCCAACCCGCAAAGCGGAGCAGGCGCTGCCAAACCGGCACATCCGTATCTATCAGCGGGGCGGTCATAAACCGCATCAGCGAGGAACCGTCCGGGTAACGCACCGGCTCCACGCGGGTATCCGCATCCACATTAAAAATAGACGAAATGGCAACCCCGTGCGAATAATCCACCTTGCTATCCCTTGCCAAGCCGCCCAACAACGCCTCAGAATTGGTGCGAATCCTATCGCCCAGGCGGGGAGAAAGGCGAGGTAGAGATTTTTTCACATCCCGCAGATTCAGAAGCAGGCGCATCGTTCCCATGACTCCGGCAGAAAAAATGACCCGCTTCGCCGCCGCCACCTGCTTCCGCTTAAAAAAGTGGGTGGAAGGCTGGTAAGTGACCTCGTACCCCTGCCCGGCAGGCTTCACATCCACCACCTGGCTTTCCGGGCGGAGGGTGACGCCGAGTTTTTCTGCAAAGTGGAGATAGTTCTTGGGCAGGGTATTCTAGGCGTTATAACGGCAGCCGACCATGCAGCCGCCGCAATGCAAGCAGCCCGCCCGCTCTGGACCTTCGCCGTTAAAGAAAGGGTCCGGCACAGTCTTGCCGGGGTCGCCAAAATAAGCGCCCACGTCCGTAGCGCGGAAGGTGTGCTCCATGCCACGCGCCGCCGCCATTTGACGCAGAATTTCATCGGCTTGCCAAAGTTTCGGGTTACGCGCCGCCCCCAACATCTGCCGGGCAGTGCGATAATGCTCCGCCAGAACCTTGCCCCAGGGCAGGGGAAAGTTCCAGGCGGGGGTGGCAAAGGTTTCCTCGGTTGGCACTTCCAGCACGTTGGCATAGCCCAGGCTGCCGCCGCCCAAACCGGCTCCGTGCAGAACCATCACCCCCCGCAAAATGGTAATTTGCAAAATGCCAAAAGCCCGCAGCGCGGGAAGCCATAAATACTTCCAAAACTGCCAGTTGGTTTTGGCAAAATCCTGGTCGGCAAAGCGTTTGCCCTGCTCCAACAGGAGGACGGAATAGCCCTTTTGCGCCAGCCTGAGAGCAGAAACCGAGCCGCCAAAGCCAGAGCCAATGATGATGTAGTCGTATTCCTGAATTTGCATACAACCTCCTGCGCCGATTGAGATTAAGACATGGGATGTCGGAATTATACTCAATGTTTGCTGCGGCAAAAAAGCCGCAAATCACGTATAATCCCGCCCGGCTGTTTTCAGCCGGGCGGGGAATTTTCCCCTGTACCACCAGAGCCTCCCCGCTTTTTACGCGCACACACCTAACTGAAGAAGCGAGGAGAAATGACGACCAAATACATCTTTTTTACCGGGGGGGTTGTAAGTTCTGTCGG
>DYNS01000394.1 GCA_020720965.1 Anaerolinea sp.
GGTGGTCTGGTTCGAGTTCGTCATGGACGCCGGGCGCGCGCTGAAGGAGGCGGGCATCGTCAACCTGTTCAAGTCCGCGCACTACATCACGCTCGAAGCCATGGAGCAGTTGAGCGAGGTCATCGACATCTTCAGCGTGTCGGTCAAATCCCTGAACGCCGAGTTCTACAAGACGTTCACGCGCGGCACGCTGCCGCCCGTCCTGGAAGCGGCCAAGTTCGCGTTCCAGGCCGGCAAGCACGTCGAGATCAGCAACTTGATGGTGACGGAAGCCAACACCGGCGAAGAGGACGCCCGGCGGGTGGCGGACTGGCACCTGGCGAACCTGTCGGACGGGACGCCGCTGCGGCTCCCGGGCGGGTTCGGGAGCCTGGTAGGCGCTAAGGATGGCAGCGGCTTCTTCGGGGCTGGCGGGGGTTTCCAGTTCCACGCTGACACAGACAGTGTGACCATCCGAAACGGCAACCCGGTTGGTGTGGGCGGAGAGTTTTACATCCGCGAGACGGATGCCGCCTTGGGCAAGGGAGCCGAGCATTTTTCGGGGTTCCCATTCCACTTTGGTTTCTTCTCCGCCAATGTTGGGGATGACGTTATCCAGAATGTCCAGGGAGGGGACCCCAGGGTAGCCTGCGCCGGAGAGCGCCTGCATGGAGACAACAAAAGCGCGTTTTAGCCCAAAAGCGTCTTGCAAGGCTTTGAGGGCAACGGTTAGCCCGGTGCTGGTGCAGTTGGGGTTGGTGAGGATGGCGCCGCTCCATCCGCGTAACTGCCTTTGGGCAGGGATGAGATGGATATGGTCGGCATTGACTTCTGGCAAGAGCAGGGGAACGTCTTCTTCTTTACGGTAGGAGGATGCGTTAGAGCAAACTGCCATGCCTGCGCGGGCAAACTGCGGTTCCAGGTCTTTGGCGAGTTCGGCGGGCAGGGCAGAGAAGACGATTTTTGCACCGCTGACGCTTTGGGGCGTGGCGGGGACGAGAGTCATGCTTTGGGCGTAGGCGGGCAGGGGGTCGTTTAGCACCCAGCGGGCGGCTTGAGCGTAGGGCTTGCCTTCCGAGCGGTCGGAGGCGGCAAGGGCAACTACTTCAAACCAGGGGTGGTTTTGAAGCAGAGAGATGAAGCGCTGGCCGACAGAGCCGGTTGCGCCTAAGACGGCGACAGGGATTTTGGACATGAGGTTTTCCTTTCTTGGGGTTAATTGGCGGTGAGTTCGTGCAGGGCAAGGACAGAAGCATCGGCTTCGGATTGGTTGACGACCAGGCTAATGGAAACATCCGAAGAGCCGTGCGCGATGGCGAGGACATTGACAGATTCTTGCCCCAGCCGCCCAAAGATTTGACCCGCTACGCCGGGGGTGTTGCGCGTGCCTGCGCCGACTATGGTAATGATGGCTACGTCTTCGCTTGCCCAAACGCGGTCTATATCTCGCTGGGCAATCTCGGCGGCGAAGGTGGCTTGCAGGGAGGATAATACCGCCTGCGCCGATTCGGAGGGGACGGAGAAGCAGATGGATTGTTCGGAGGATGCCTGGGTGATGAGCGGGACGCTTGTTCCGGTGGCGGCGACTGCGGCGAAGGCGCGGGCGGCTACGCCAGGAACGCCCAACATGCCGCGCCCTTCGATGGTGACAAGGCGTTGTTTGCGGATGGCGGTGACGGCTTTAATGACGTTGGCGGCTTTGGCGCCGCTGGCACGAGAGACGAGGCGGGTTCCGGGGTGGGAGGGGTTAAAGGTGTTGCAAATTCGCAGCCCAATACCGGCTTCAATCACCGGGCGGACGGTTTTGGGGTGCAGGACTTTTGCGCCGTAATAAGCGAGCTCCGCCACTTCGCTATAACTAATCTCTGGCATCGTGCGCGCGGCGGGGACAATGCGCGGGTCGGCGGTCATTACCCCGTCCACGTCTGTCCAAATCCAAACGTCATCCGCGGGAAGCACAGCGCCGAGAATGGCAGCAGAGTAATCCGAGCCGCCGCGCCCCAGCGTGGTCAACGCCCCTTTGGGAGTCGCCCCAATGAAGCCGGTGACAACCGGGACAATGCCCTGGGCGAGCAAAGGCGTGAGGGTGGCGCGAGTTTTGAGGGTGGTGGCGGCAAAATCCGGGTGGGCGTTCTGAAAGCGGTCATCGGTTACGATAAGTTCGGTGGATTCTACCGGCTGGGCGAGGGTTCCGGCGCTTTGGCAGGCTGCCGCCAACAGGCGGATGCTCATCCGCTCTCCCAACCCGGCAATGGCATCCAACGCTCGGGGGCTGGCTTCCCCCAAAACGGCTACCGCGCCGCACAATTCCACAAAGGAATGCGCCAGAACGGTAATCTCTTCCAGGGTGCGGGCGCGCAGGTTGGGGTCGGCGATGAGAGCGTTGGCAATTGCCTGGTGACTGGCAAGGATGGATTTTTCGGCATCCTTCAGGCTGCTCACATCCCCTTGCGCGGCGCAGGCGGCGGTATCTAACAGCAGGTTGGTGACGCCAGAAAGGGCGGAGGTGACGACAACGACCTGATTCCACTCTGCGCGGGCGTTTTTCACAATCTGCACGGCGGCGCTCATGGCTTGGGGCGAACCGACCGAAGTGCCGCCGAACTTCATTACAAGGGTTTGGGGGGCGTTTTCATTCATGGTTTGGCTCCTTAAGAAAATAAAAACCCCGCCTTGCGGCGGGGCATGGTGTGCGCGTAAACCCTTCGGTTTATCTGCCCAAGCACCAAAACCCCGCA
>DYNS01000395.1 GCA_020720965.1 Anaerolinea sp.
CTTCTCGCTCATCTTCGGTCTGCTAGATGTGCTTAATCTCGCGCACGGCACTCTCTTTATGATTGGCGCTTACCTCGGCTGGACCGTTTACGTCCGCCCAGACACCTTTGTAGATTTACTCACTCCCCTCGCCCTCGCCGCCGCCGGGTTCACCGCCCCCTCCCTCTGGAACGCCCTCGCCGCCCGGCTGCCTGCCTCCGCCCGTCAGAATCGCCTGCTCCCCTGGGGCTTGCTCCTCCTCGCCGCCCTCCTCGGCTTCCTGCTCCTGCCGCGTTACCCCATCGCCGCCTGGGATACAGAAAACTTCTCCCAAGCCCCCGGCTCCTACTCCCTCATGCTAGACCAGGGCGCTCCCCTGCCATTTCCGCAAGCGCCCTTCGATGAAATCAGCGCCCCTCTCGCCCTCGGCGGATTACTGCTCCTTGGCGCTCTCGGCGGCTTGGGCTTGGCTCTCTTTCAACCCCCCGCGCAGCCCCTTCGCCCCGGCTGGAGAGATTTTCTCCCCCTGGGGCTTCTGCTCACCCTCGGCTTGGGCGCTTTCGCCGCCAACGACCTCCTCACCGCCGCCCTCAGCGGCCTCAGCAACAACTGGCTCTTCCTCATCGCCATCCTGGTCGCCAGCCTCAGCGGCTTGGGCTTGGGGGCGCTGATGGAATCCACCCTCATCCGCCCCCTCTACAGCCGCCCCATCTACCAACTCATGCTCACCCTCGGCATGAGCGCCATCGGCATCGAAGTCGTCCGCGCCATCTGGGGCAGACCAGAGTTCACCATGCCCAAACCTGCCCTCTTCAGCGGTAGCGGCGAAGGCTGCCCGGCGACAACCCTCTCCGCCTGGTGGGAAAACAACTGCTCCATTGTCATGCTCTTGGATGGGCGCGTGCGCGTCTATAACGAAATCTTCATCCCCCTGGTAGGGATACTCGTCCTCGTAGCGGTTTGGCTGCTCTTACAGCGCACCCGCCTTGGCATGGTCATCCGCGCCGGAGTGCAGGATAGAGAAATGGTCGAAGCCCTCGGCATCAACGTCCGGCGCGTTTTCACCCTTGTATTCGGCTTGGGCGTGGGGCTGGCAGCCCTGGGCGGGGTGTTGGCAGCCCCCTCCATGGGCTTATCCAACGCCATGGGCGAGAGCCTCCTGCTCAACGCCCTCATTGCCCTCGCCATTGGCGGGCTAACCAGTTACCCCGGCGCTGCGCTCGGCTCCGTTCTGGTCGGTCTCATCCAACAGTTTATGATTAAGTACGGTCAAATTGGCATCCCCCTCCCCTTTACAGACGCGCTCTTCAAACCCAGCGCCCCCATCGTCCCCGCCTCCACCGTTTTACTCATGGTCATCATCCTGCTCCTGCTGCCCAACGGGTTGCTAGGGAAGAAAGAGTAACTATGACCTCCTTCCTCCAACAACACCGCCTGGCTCTCGGCGCTCTCCTTGCCCTGCTCCTCCTGCCCTTCATAGTCGGCGCACTCGATGGCGCATCCCCTGCCGCCGTCTGGGTCAACGCCAGCGGAACCAGCAAATTCGTGCAGGGCCTCGCCATCGAAGTCTTCATCCTCGCCCTCTACGCCCTCAGTTTCGATGTCATCTTCGGCATCACCGGCTTACTCTCCTTTGGGCACAGCCTCTTCTTCGCCGTTGGCGCTTACCTCACCGGTATCCTGCTCAAAAACTTCGGCTTCAACCTCTGGCAAACCCTCGGCATGGTCTTTCTTGCTGCCATCGCCCAAGCCATCTTGTTCGGCATCGTCCTACCTCGCGTCAAAGGGATTACCTTCGCCCTCGTCACCCTCGGCATGGGCAGCGTCTTCCACATCCTTGTCATGTCCCGCGAGCTCGGCGAATACACCGGCGCAGACGTAGGCTTGCAAGGAGTCATCCCCCCTGCTTTCATCAGCCCTGCCAACGAACGCCTGCGCTTCTACTTCCTCGCCCTTGCCGTGCTCATTCTCGTGTACCTTCTCTTCCGCCGCTTTGTAGATTCCCCCACCGGGCGCGTCTGCATCGCCATCCGCGAAAACGAAGGACGCGCCAGGATGCTTGGCTACAACACCTTCGCCTTCAAATTTGCCGCTTTGCTGCTCTCATCCTTCACCGCCGCCCTCGCCGGAGCCATGCACGCCCTCTACCAACCCATCGTCAGCCCCAACACCGCCAGCATGGGGTTCACCGTCACCGCCCTGCTGATAACCCTCATCGGCGGAGTCGGCACCCTGGATGGCGCTCTCGTCGGTGCCCTCATCTACCGCCTGCTAGACTTCGGCTTGCGCCGTTACCTCGGCGAAAGCGCCAGCTTCATCAACGGCGCCGTTTACGTAGCCTTCGTCCTCTTCATCCCCTATGGCATCGTCGGCACCTGGCATCTCAAATCTCTGCAAATCCGCACCGGCTGGCAACGCCTGCAACGCCTTTTTCGTCTCAACCCCTAACCGAAACAACAACATCAACCCTGGCAAACACCAAAGCAGAGGCAGCACCCTTCGCTTTGGTGTTTGTTATCTATTCAGGCTGGCAAGAAATTGTGCTATCTTCTCTCCCCAAATCCGCCGCCCCCTCTCCGCTGTATAATTCCCTCAAAGGAGAAAAAATGAAACTTACCGGCATATACGCCCCCATCGTCACCCCCTTCGACTCAGACGAAAACATCCACTACCCTGCCCTCCAGCAGCTTATAGACTTCCTCATCGCCAATGACATACAAGGCATCATC
>DYNS01000396.1 GCA_020720965.1 Anaerolinea sp.
TGGGTGTTTTTGCATGGTTAACCCCGCCCAGAAGTAGAGAAGCCCTTTACCGCCGCCGCAATCGCAGCGACATGTTCCGGGCTGGAGCCGCAGCAACCGCCGACCACGCGCGCGCCCGCCGCGATGTTTCGCAAAGCGGAAGCGCCCATTTCTGCCGGGGTCAGGTCGTAGATGGCGCGGTTTTGTTCATCCAAGCGCGGCAGACCGGCATTGGGCTTTGCCCAAATGGGAAAACCGGGCTTGGCGCTGGCGTATTCCTGCACAATTTTTTCCATGTTCTCCAGGCTGCTGCCACAGTTTGCGCCCACCATCGCCGCGCCTTTTTCGGCAAAGGTCTTCATGACCTGGGTGGGTTTGACCCCCATCATCGTGCGGGTTCCTTTGTCGTAACTAAAGGAAACCACAATCGGCAGATTGCTCACGGCGCGGGCGGCGTCAAACGCCAGCAAGGCTTCTTCCATGGCAAACATCGTCTCAATCACCAGTAAATCCACGCCGCCTTCGGTGAGAGCCTGGGCTTGCTCGGCGAACGCCGCGCTGGCGTCTTGCGGGGCAAGCGGACCCAAAGGCTGGACTAACATTCCGGTAGGTCCAATCGAGCCTGCCACCAGCACCCCAGGGCGCAAGTCTGCTGCCCGGCGCGCCAACTGCGCGGCGCGGATGTTGATTTCTGCCACACGCGCCACATAAGGGGATTCTTTCATCCGCAGGCGGGTTCCGCCAAAGGTACAGGTCAGAATCAGGTCGGAGCCGGATTCTACAAAGCGGGTCGCCAGCGCCAAAAGCAGAGACGGGTCATCCAACACCAGGTCTTCGGGGGCAATGCCGGGCGGCAAGCCCATTTTTTGCAAATTGGTTCCGGTTGCGCCATCTGCCACCAAAATTGCGCCTGCATTCAATTTTTCAAGAAAAGGGTTCATGGGTTCCTCCGTCAAAATAGTAGCAAAAAGCCATCGCCGCGCTAAATTGTTCCAAAAACGAGCGGCTGGCATCCAGGTTGATGTGTTCGGTGCGGTGGGCAAGCGCCTCGGCGCGGGCAAATCCGGCATCACTCAAAAAAAGCGCCGCGCCAAAACCAGCCCCGTTGGGAATATTTTCAATCGTCTCCGGGCGCACCGGGGGCAGCAGCCCCAAAGCCAGGGCATCCGCCGCGTCTATCTGCCCGCCAAAAGAGCCGGTCAGAATCACGCGCCCCAAATCGGCGGCGGATAAGCCCAACGTTTGTAGCAAAATCTCCACAGCGGCGCGAATGGCGGCTTTGGCTTTTTGCAATTCGCGCACATCCAGTTGGCTCAGGAAAATCTTGTCATCCAACCAAACTTTACGATTCTGCACCAGCGGATTTTGGGGCTGAAAGCGACCGCTGGATTCGATAACCCCGGCTTCTCTCAGCGCCCGAACCATGCTCAACAGCCCGGAGCCGGTCAGCCCCACCGCTTCGCCCCCGCCAATGGTTTCCATTATCCAATGGTTTTCTTCCCACCGAACCTTGGTCACCGCTCCCTCAACAGCGCGGCTTCCACAGGCGATGTTGACACCCTCGAAGGCGGGTCCGGCGGCAGTGGAAGTGCTGAGGATGCGCTTACCATCGGTCAGCAGGATTTCGCCATTCGTTCCCAGGTCAATTGCCAGGGTTGGGGTAACAGCCCGGTCAAAGTCAAAATAGGCTAAACAAGCCAGAGCATCCGAGCCGACAAAGCCACCAATCAGTGGCGGCAGGCTAACCTGCACCCCGGCAGGAAAAACGCCATCGAGCAGAAATTCGGCGGCGGGGATGGCGGCGCAGGAGGATGGCTCAAAGGGCAGAGTTGCCAGGCTTGCCAGCGGCAGACCGGCGAGGATGTGGTGCATGGCAGGGTTGCAAACAATGCTAACTCGCCGCACCCGCTGGAGGCTGGCGCGGGAAAGCCGAAGGGATTGAACCGCCTGTTGAATGGAAGCCAGCGTAAGGCGGCGCAAGCGTTCTCCATCTTCCACCGACTGGAGCGCCGCAGCCAGGCGCGATATAACATCCGCGCCATATACCGCCTGTTGATTGAGCGCAGCCGCCCCGGCACAGATGTCACCGGTTTCGAGCATGGTCAGGAAGGCGGCAACGGTGGTGGAACCCAGGTCAATTGCCAGTCCAAGCGGGGCGGAGGGGTGAGTTTTGTAATGGTCATTGGCTTGAAAGGCTTTGGCAGAATAGACGGTGATGGGCGCAAGCACAATTTGGGCATCCCCGGCAAGGCGGGCGCGGCAAGCCAAACGCTGACCCAGGCTTAATTCTGCGGCGGAAAGATGACGCTTTTCAATTTCGTCTGGTTCTGCCAAGCCAAATTCTTGCAACACTTTGCATCTGCCGCAGGTTCCACGCCCGGCGCAAGGCTGCTCGAAGGGAACTTCGGCTTGGGCGAGGAGTTCTCCGAGCAGGGCATTGGGTTCGGCCTGGATGGTTTTGTGCTGGCTGCCGTAAAGAATATGCAGGGTGGGCATGGCTAATCCATAAAATGCGCCGGGGTAAGGCTTTCGCCGGGCTGGATGACGATAAATTGTTCTGAAACGGGTCGCTGGGGCTGGGCTAAGCCTAACAGTTGGCGCAAAAACTGGTCGCTGCCCGGCATTTCTTCATACGCCATGCCCCATTGGCGGCAATATTCTGCCGCTTGCAAGGCTCGCGCACGGTGATTTTCTCCCTCGGCGGGGGAGTGAGTTACAAATACCA
>DYNS01000075.1 GCA_020720965.1 Anaerolinea sp.
TGGCATGGTGGCGCTGGAGGCAATGGCTTGCGGAACCCCGGTGATTGTCTCGCAGGTGGGCGGGCTGGCTTTTTTGGTGCAGGATGGCGTAACCGGTTTTCACGTCCCGCACGGAGACCACGATGCCCTCTGCGAAAAACTAACCCTCCTGCTAACCGATACCGCCCTGCGCCAAAGAGTCGGCGAGCAAGCCGCCGCCGAAGCCCAACGCTACGCCTGGCAACAGGTTGCCAGGCAGGTCATTGACGTATATCAACTTCTGCGGCACTAGGTGGCTGCCACACCCGCCATCATCAAGCCAATCGTCTCCACGCTGGCTTCGTCACGGCTTAAAATCCCCATCATTTGCCCCTCGTACATCACCGCAACCCGGTCCGAAAGAGTCCGAATCTCATCCAGGTCTTCCGAGATGAGCAAAATAGCAGTGCCGTTGGCACGCT
This sequence comes from Anaerolinea sp., assembly GCA_020720965.1. Taxonomy (GTDB): domain Bacteria; phylum Chloroflexota; class Anaerolineae; order Anaerolineales; family Villigracilaceae; genus UBA5195. The sequence continues at coordinate 441 of DYNS01000075.1, forward strand.
GCTCCAGCAAACGCTGGTGAATATACTCGGTTGCGCCAATATCCACGCCCCTGGTTGGCTGCGCCGCAATTAACGCCTTGGGCTGGCGGGAAAGTTCACGCGCCATAATCAACTTTTGAATATTGCCGCCGGAAAGATTCTTAATCGGCGTTTCGGCGCTGGGGGCTTTGATGCTGTACTGCTGGATAACCTCGCGGGTACGCGCCGCCATTCGGGCAAAGTGGAGGAAAATCCCGTTGGTAAAAGCGGAGGCGGCATGGTCGCGCAGAAAAAGATTCTCCTGCACCGAAAACTCGCGGATGGCTCCATCCCTCATTCTTTCCTCCGGGATGTAAGATTGCCCGGCTGCCATGCGCTCCTGGAGCGATGCCTGGGTGATGTCTTGCCCGTTGAGCAGGATTCTGCCCCCGGTCACTTTCCGCAGCCCCGCCAGGCACTGCGCCAACTCCCGCTGACCGTTGCCGGAAACCCCGGCAACCCCCAAAATTTCCCCCGCGTGAACATTCAGGTCAACGCCGCGCAGGGCTTCGGTTTCCCTGTCCCCGGCAGCACGCAAGCCGGAAATTTGCAGGCAAACTTCTCCGGTTTGCACGGGTTGGGGGGCAAGGGGTTTTACCTCCCGCCCGACCATCATCTTCACCATCTCGTCCCTTGTCACCCCTTTGGCGGGGCGGGTTCCCATGCTCTGCCCGTCCCGCAGCACAGTGACCTGGTCGCTGATTGCCATCACCTCGTGTAATTTGTGCGAGATGAAGACCAAACCATGTCCTTCGCTGGTCATGCGTTTGAGGGTGACGAAGAGGTCGTTCACCTCTTGCGGGGTGAGGACGGCGGTTGGCTCATCCAAAATGATGATGCCCGCGCCGCGATACAGGGCTTTGATAATTTCCACCCGCTGCTGTTCCCCCACCGATAACTGCCAAATATATGCATCCGGCTCCACTTTTAACCCGTAGGCTTGCGAGAGTTTTTCGATGCGTTGAGAGACGTTTTGCAAATCTAACAACGGTTCGTGGCTAGATTGCAAGCCAAGCGCCACGTTTTCGGCAACGCTGAGGGTGGGAACCAGCATAAAATGCTGATGAATCATCCCAATTCCGGCAAGGATGGCATCCGCCGGGGAATGAAAAACCTGGGGTTTGTCATTCACAAGGATTTGCCCCTCGTCCGGGCGGTACAACCCATATAACTGGCGCATGAGGGTGCTTTTGCCTGCGCCGTTTTCGCCCAACAGGGCATGGACTTCGCCCGCGTTGATTTGCAGGTTCACTTTGTTGTTGGCAACCACACCGGGGAAGCGCTTCACAATATCGCGCATTTCTATGCGCTGAATGTGTTTTTGCTTGGGTTCGGGGAGAGTCATCGCTGGCGGTTCCTTTTTCGCTGCCCTCCCAACCTTTGGGAGGGCAGCGAAGCGGATAGGGTTAAGGCTCTACAACAATCGCTCCGCCCTTAATGCCATCAATGGCGGCTTCGGCGGCGGCTTTAACTTCGGCGGGCAGGTTGTAACTGCCGTTGAAGGCGATTTTTAACCCGCCATTGCTCAGTTGCAGAATGTAGGTTTTCCCGCCCAGGGTTCCGGCGGCGCGGCTGGCAATAATCTCCTTGACCATTGCCGTCCAGTCATACACCTGGCTGGCGACTACGAGGTCAGGCGCGAGGGAGGCTTGGTCTGCCTGCGTGCCAAACCACAAAACGGCGCCGTTTTCTTTGGCTGCGCCAATGGAACCAACCACCGACTGGGAAGAACCGGTCAGCACGTCCGCTCCGGCGGCGATGTGCGTTTTGGCGGCTTCGGTCATCAGCGCCACATCCGAGAAGGAGCCTGTCCAGGTCTTGTTTACCTGAATAGCCGGGTCTACCGAGGCAACCCCCTGCACAAAACCGTCAATGTAGGTTTTGGCATCGCCCACTTCCACCGGTCCGGTTACGCCAATTTGCTTGCTCTGGGTCAGTTGAGCGGCGATAACGCCGTTAACATATCCGCCTTCTTGGGCGGCAGCAGTGTAGGCATAGACATTGGGCAAACCAAAGGTGTTTACGTCCGTTCCCCAGGCAAAGGTCGTCTCCGGGAAGTCTTTTGCCACTTCTTCCACCGAAGCGCCGTACTGCGAGCCGTGTGCGATGACAATATCAAAACCCTGGCTGGCATAGTCACGGATGGCGGCGGCGGCATCTGGCACTTTGAACATATTTTCGGAGTATTTAATCTCCATGGCGGCTTCTCCGCCCATTTCCTTCTGCACTGCAATCAACGCCGAGTACATCGACTGGCTGAACGCCATATCGGTTGTGGAACTTGGCATAATGACGGCAACCCGCACCGTTTTAGATTCGGCTTGGGGGGCAGCAGCCGGGCTACAGGCAGAGAGCAACAGAGCCAAGGCTGCCAGGGCAGAGAATACAACTAACCAAACATTTTGCTTTTTCATACTTCTTCTCCTCATAACTAAATTGGGTTAATTTTCGCCCCGTTCAAAGGGCTTGTTCAATGCGGCGGGTTGCCTCACCCTGTTTGTGGCAAACACCAAAGCCGCGATTGTGAGTAAATAGGGCAGCATCACTGCCACATCCGAAGAGATGTTTGCGCCCAGAACCTGCATCCATAACTGGAAAGCATTCACCGCGCTAAACAAAAGCGCCCCTGCCAAAATTCCCACCGGTTTCCAGCCCCCAAAATAGACCAGCGCCACCGCAATGAAGCCCAAACCGGCAGTTAAATTTTCCTGAAACAGGTTAACAAGCGCAGTGGAGAGCGAAGCCCCCGCCAAACCGGCGAGTGCCGAACCCAGGCAGACGCTAAAATACCGAACTTTGTCCACGCTCACGCCCAGAGAATCGGCTGCTGCCGGGTTCTGTCCGACTGCTTTTATCTTCAACCCCCAGGTTGTCTTTTCCAAAAACCACCAGGCAAGTGGAACCAGCAGAAAAGCGGCATAAACCGGGATGCTATGTTGAAAAAAGATAGCACCGATGACCGGTATATCTCCCAGCAGTGGAATTTTTACTGCCCGAAAACCCTCCACCGTTTGCACCGTGCCAACCAGCAGTTTGAACAAGAGCGAAGAAAGCCCCAGCCCGAACATATACAACCCAATTCCGCTAATCCCCTGCTCGGCTTTGAGGGTGACGCTGATGAAAGACATCAGCAAACCCATCAGTAGCCCCACCAATATGGCAACCAAAGCGCCAAGCCACACATTGCCGGTTTGCAGGGTGACATAAAAAGCCGCAAACGCCCCCACCAGCATAATGCCATCCACACCCAGGTTTACCACGCCGGAGGTCTGTGCAAAGGCTTCGCCCACAGCGGCAAAAAGGTAAGGAGTCGCCAGGCGGATGGCGGAGGTGAGAATGCCGGTAACAACTGCCAGGGTGAGAATATCCTCATTCATCCTTCCGATTCCTTTCCCTGTTTGGAGAGGGCAATTTCCCGCCTCGCCGCCCACTGCCGCGAAAGGTACGCCGACCCGACTACGAACAGAACCACCAACCCCAGCAGGGTGTCGATGAGCGCCGAAGGCACTTGCACCGCCCTCTGCATCTTATCCGCTCCTACCAGCAGGCTACCGAACAACCAGGCCGCCGGGATAAGCCCCAGCGGGTGCAGACCGCCAAAAAGAGCCGCCACAATGCCAGAGAACCCATACCCGCTCGTAATCCCTTCCAACAGGCGATGATGCACGCCCATCACCTCCACCGCCCCGGCAAGCCCGGCAAAGCCCCCCGCCAAAGTCAGCGAAAGAGCCTGGTAGCCGGGTACATTAATCCCGGCATAACGGGCAGCGTCTGGGTTAAGCCCCACCGCCCTAATCCGAAACCCGATGGTTGTGCGCCACAAAAAAATATAAACCACCACCGCCAGCCCCACCGCCAAAAGAGAACCGGTGTGCAAAAGCGTCTGCGGAATAAGCCGCAGCAGCCAAACGCTTTCCGGCAGCCGCTCCGACTGCGCCAAATACGTCCCCGCCGCCACCCCCGCCGGGTCTATCAGCGGACCGCGAATTAGGAGGTTCATCAGTTGCAGGGCAATCGCGTTCATCATCACCGTGCTGAGAATTTCATTCACCCGAAAACGTGCCTTAAGCAGCCCTGGCACAAAGCCCCACAGCGCCCCCGCCAAAAAACTGGCTACAAGCGCCCCTGGCAACAAAAGCCAACCTGGCAAGTCCCGAAACGCCAAAGACCAGGCGGTAGCGCCCAAAGCGCCCAAAATAATTTGCCCTTCCGCCCCAATGTTAATCATGCTTGCCCGAAAGGCGATGCAAATCCCCAACCCCACCAACAGCAGCGGAGTGGCTTTGACCAGAGATTGGGTAAAACCGGAAAGACTGCCAAACACCCCCGAAAAAATGGAAGCATACGCCGTAAAAGGATTCACCCGCAAAGCAAGCAAAACCACCGCGCCCAAAAGAAAGGCTGCCAACATCGCCGCAACAGGCAGGGCTGCCCCAAAGAGCAGGTTTTTCCAGGGCAGGCGCGCCAAAGGCTTTTGTGGCGCTGATTGTGGGGCAGGGGGCATAGGCAGACTCCGAAAATTAGCAAGAATTCATTTTTTTTGTTACACCAATTCGCCAAATGTCAGACATTCCCTATACTTTAGCATGGAATTGTCATATCGAAAATAGATGAAAATCACCCGTTTTCTTATTTGCCCCCTTTTCTTTCCCTATCATTAACCACAAAACTGGCTTAAACTCACCCCTGCTTTACGCCCACCCCGCACCGACTGGAGAAAAAACAAACCGACATGAAGAACAACGGTATCCTCTATGCGCTTGGCGCATACTTCACCTGGGGGCTTTTCCCTATCTACTGGAAGTGGCTTCAAGCCGTTCCCGCCCCCCAGCTGCTCAGCCATCGCATTTTGTGGTCTTTTACTCTGCTTATTTCCTTCATCTTTCTCACCCGCAACCAAAAAGAACTGTTTCGCCTTGCGGCAAACCGCAAAACTCTTGCCATTTATGCCGCTGCTGCTCTGCTCATCGGGGTCAACTGGCTGGTGTATGTCTGGGCAGTAAATGAAGAGTACATCATTGAAACCAGCCTGGGCTATTTCATCAACCCGCTTCTCAGCGTTTTGCTTGGCATGGTCTTCCTCAAAGAACGCCTTCGCCCCCTGCAATGGCTGGCGGTTGCCTTTGCCCTCGCCGGGGTGGGCTACCTCACCCTTAGTTACGGTCGCCTGCCCTGGATAGCCCTCACCCTCGCCTTCTCTTTTGGGTTTTACGGACTGGTGAAGAAACTTGCCCCCCTCAGTTCCCTCTACGGTCTCACTCTGGAAACAGGCTTGCTCCTGCTTCCCGCCGCCCTCTACCTGCTGATTCAAGACCGCCTGGGAAGCGGCGCGTTTACCCACAGCGGCTTCACTGTGGATGCCCTGCTCGTGGGCGCGGGGCTAGTCACCACCATTCCCCTGCTTATGTTCGCTTCCGCCGCCCGCCGCATTCCGCTTTCCATGGTGGGGATTATGCAATACATTGCTCCCACCCTGCAATTTTTGCTGGGCGTTTGGGTCTATAAAGAACCGTTTAGTCCCCAACAGGCAATCGGGTTTGGGATTGTCTGGGCAGGGCTTATTCTCTTCTGGCTGGAAAGTTTTATGGCGAGGCGCAGCCTTCCCGTAGAACCTCTACCAGAGATGGGAGAAGGCTAACTATGAAGATTCTCATCCTCGGTGGCACAGGGCTTATCAGTTCTGCCTGCACAGCGCTTGCTCTGCAACAAGGCATGGAAGTCACCCTCCTCAACCGCTCCGAATCTACCAGGCATCCCCTGCCCTTCGGCGCGCGCCTGCTCCGCGCCGATGTTCACGCCGACCCGGCTCCAATCGCCGCCTTGCTGCGCGGCGAGCGCTTCGACTCAGTCGTGGACTTCATCGCCTATACCCCTCAGGATACCGAGCGGGATGTAGCCCTCTTTGCCGGGCTTACCCGCCAATTTGTCTTCATCAGTTCTGCCAGCGCCTACCAAAAACCGCCTTCCCATTACCTCATCACCGAAGAAACGCCCCTCGCCAACCCCTACTGGCAATATTCCCGCGACAAAATCGCTTGCGAGGCGCATCTCATGCAGGCATACCATCAACAAGGCTTTCCGGTCACGATTGTGCGCCCCTCGCTGACCTACGGCGTTTCGCAAATCCCCCTCATCAATGGCAGTTGGCAACACCCCTGGACGTTGATAGACCGCATGAAGCGCGGAAAACCTGTCATTGTCCCTGGGGATGGTTCCTCGCTTTGGACTCTCACCTGGAACGAGGATTTTGCTCAGGGTTTGGTGGGGCTTTTGGGGCAGGAAAATGCTCTGGGTCAGGCTTTCCACATCACATCTGACGAAGTTCTCACCTGGAACGAAATTTTTGAAGAAACAGGACGCGCCCTGGGCGTGCAACCCCGCCTCGTCCACATCCCCTCCGACCTGATTGCCCGTTACAGCGAGCGGGCAACTGGCAGCCTGATTGGCGACAAAGCCAACAGCGTGGTGTTTGATAATAGTAAAATTAAGCGCCATGTGCCGGGTTTTCAGGCTTCGGTTTCCTGGGCGCAGGGGGTACGCCGCAGCCTTGTCTGGTTCCAAGCCGACCCTGCTCGCCAGACCCTGGACGCAGAAGCCAACAGCCTGTGGGATGGCATCCTGAACGCCTATGCCCGCGCCTACCCGCAGGAGCAGCTCTGATGCTCACCCCCGCTGACCTGTTGCAGTACCTGCAAACCAACCGGCTGCCTTACCGTTACTTCGAGCATCCCGCCGTTTTCACCTGCGAGGAAGCCGAACATCACTACCCGGAAGTGGAAGCCTCCAGCACCAAAAACCTGCTGCTTTGCGACAAAAAAGGCAAACGCTTCTTTCTCGCGGTCACTTCTGCCAGAAGAGCGTTCATCTGGGGCAGTTGGCGCAGACGATGGGTGTGAATCACCTGCGCTTTGCCTCGGAAGCCAATCTGATGCGCTTACTGGGCGTTTCTCCTGGCGCGGTGACTTTGCTGGGGCTGGTGAATGACCCTCAGACCGAGGTGGAATTGTGGCTGGATGCGGATGTCTGGCAATCCGACCAGTTTTTCTGTCACCCTCTGGTCAACACCGCCACCCTTGCCCTTTCGCGCGCCACCCTGGAGGCTTTTTTTGCGCTGACGGGGCATTCGATTCACTTTTTTAACGCCGCTTTGTAGAAAGGAATTTGAAATGACAACTCCTTCCGTCACTCCGTTAGATTTGCATTTTCAGGGGCAGGCGCGTGCCATTGCCTCCTACCTGCTGCCGCACAGCGCCGGGGTCGCCTTGGTGGAATCGGGACCCGGCTCTACTTTGCCCGCCTTGCAAGCCGCCTTGCAGGAGCGCGGCTACACCTGGCAGGACCTGACTCATGTTTTTCTCACCCACATTCACCTCGACCATGCCGGGGCAGCAGGCTTTTTGGCGGGGCAGGGGGCGCAGGTCTTCGTTCACCCGGTGGGTGCGCCGCACATGCTCAACCCGGAAAAGTTGATTGGCAGCGCCACCCGCATTTATGGCGATAAGATGCAAACCCTGTGGGGTGACTTTCTCCCCGTCCCCGCCGAGAAGTTGACCGTTTTACAGGATGGCGAGGAGGTTCAGGTCGGCAGCCTGCGCCTGACAGCATTGAACACCCCCGGACATGCCGAACATCACTTCTGTTACCTGTTGGACGACCTCTGTTTCAGCGGGGATGTGGGCGCGGTGCGGATTCCGGGACATCAATACATGCGTTTGCCCATGCCGCCGCCGGAGTTTCATTTGGAAAAATGGCGCGAGAGTGTTTCCCGTTTGCAGGCGTTGAACTTTCGCCGCATCGCTCCCACTCACTTTGGCATTTTTGACGACCCCCAATGGCATTTACAGACCATTCAGCGCAACCTGAACGAGGTGGAGCGCTGGCTAAAGGAGACGATGCCCTCTAACCCGCCTGCCGAGGCGCTGCGAGAGCGTTTTGTGGAGTGGATGGAAGCGCAGGGACGCGCCGAGGGCTTGAGCGAAGAGGAGATTCTTGCCTATCGCCTCGCCAACCCCCTCAGCATGAGCGCGGACGGGTTGCAGAGGTATTGGAATAAGTTTGGTAACGGGTAAATGCAAAAGGGGCTGTTCCGAAAGGAACAGCCCCTTTTTTTGTCAGGCATCCAGCGCCTTATTTTTTGCCCGCCTTTTTGTGGGCAGGCTTTGCGGTAGGCTTGTGAGTCTCCGCGTGGGCATCTTTCTCTTCCCAACCTGTCACCATCGTCTCGACGTGGCTGAAGACGCTTTTTCCGGTCGTGGTCATGTACACATGCACGATGATGAAGGCGAGCAAAGCAAAAGCGCCGATGGTGTGCCAGAGGGCAACGTTATCAATGACGAAGAGCTTAATCCCTAATTTTTCGTAGATGTTCTCTTCCAGATATTCCCGGTACATATACATTGTTCCGGTGATGCCCATGAGGGGCAGGAAGATGACCTTGAAGTTGAGGTAGGTGATTTTTTGCAGGGGGTTCAGGTGCGAGATTTCGGTCGGGTGGGTGGGGTGGGGTTCGCCGCGCAGGATGCCATAGGCGTAGTAACGGGCTTGCTTAATCATGCCTTCCACGTTCATCAGGGATTGGTACTGCCTCCAGCGCCCGGTGGTCACGTAGTAAAAGAACATGGCAAAGGCTTCCGCGACCAGTAACAGCCCGGCTACATTGTGAATTTGGACGGCGGTGTTGAAGTCTATCAGTTGGTGGCTGCCGTGTACCGCAAACCCGGTGAACATAAGGGTGAAAATAACCAGGGCTTGCGACCAGTGCCAGATGCGAATAAACAACGGGTAGATTTGAACTCGTTTGGCTTCCATTTTTTAGATACCTTTTGCCTGCTGTTTGCTAATTTGATGAGCAATAACCCGCGCCAGCCCATGCACAGATACGCCGCCCAGAACCAAAAGAACGCCGTACCAGCCGATTTGGTCTAACAACGGGGTGGGGGTGATGCCGGGGATATACACGCCTTCCACGCCCGCCAGAATGCCGTTGCCGCGTGTGTGGCAGGAGTTGCAAGCCAGGGCTTCTTCTGCCGGGGCGACCATGTGCGTAATGGGCCAATACATGCGGGTTTCGATAAAACCGTATTCGCCGCTGTAGTCCGCTCCGGCGTAATCCATGCCAAATTGCAGGGCTTTTTCCCAGTTGTAATTGCTCCAGTAGGAAGAGTCGTCTTTGCCGTAGACATGCGGCATGAGCAGGGTGTGATTGACCGTGTCGTAGGGTTGTTTGCCGCGCATCACCTTAAAGGGATAGATGCGGCTGTTGGGGTCTTCTGCCGAGCCGTGAATTTGATTCACTTCCACCATTTCGGCGTTCGGGTCGAAAGGTTTCATGCTCTGGTAGTCAATATTGCCGTCAAACCAAAAATATTCCGGCTGAACGTTTTCTTCCCAAATGAAGTTACCCTTTTCCGAAAGGTAGGTTACCCAGCCGTTGTCGTCATGTTCGGCATAGGGTTTGCCTTCGGCATTCATCTTCCCGCCCGTAGACCAGTCCCACCACATTTTGGTCGGGTGTCCGCCGCGCGCGTAGGCGGGGATGTGACAGGTCTGGCAGGCGATGCTTTCCACATGACGGTTGAGGGCTTCGGCGTTTTCCACCGTGTTGGGGTGCGGGGTAAGACCGTGACAGTTTTCGCAGGTCAGGGTTCCGCTTTGGTGCAGAATGTCCAAGCCATCGGTGTCTTTGGGGGTCATCTGATAATGCCCGCCGGGGATGTCGTGTGCTTGGGGCATGTGGCAGGTGGAGCAGGCAAAATTCAGCCCGTCCGCGTCCATGTGAACATCCAGGGCGTGGTCGGGGCTGACGAGGGAAGAATCCAGGTCGCCGTGCTTTACGCCATTATCGCCGCCGCCGTAAAAGTGACAGGCTCCGCAGGTTTGGCGGCTGGTGTGACCGACATTTTGCGCCACGTTGGA
>DYNS01000397.1 GCA_020720965.1 Anaerolinea sp.
GGCGGCTCTTTGGGCGGCGGAGGCTGGGTCATCGGTAAAGGGAAAGAGGGCAGTAAAGGCATCTCCGGCATAGCCGACAATGAAACCGCCCTGTTCATAGATAAACTGGCTGGGTCCGCCAAAGACTCGCCGCATAATGCGTGCCAAGACTTCCGCGCCATGCTGACCATGCCGCATGAGCGAATCGGTGAGGGTGGAAAAACCGGAAATATCTACAAAAAGCCCAACGGCTTTTAGTTCCCCCCGCGAGATACCGGCTTCGTAATTTTGCAAAATAAGGTCAGGGACGAGGTGACGCAAAATAACGCTCTTCTGTTGTTCAGGTGTTGTTGCCCCCATTGTACCCCCTTACAAGTCGATTATTCTTTTATTCAGCCTGTCCAGGGTTTCCAGCAGGCGTTCTTGCCAGTCATCTTCTTTGATGAAGTTGCACCAATAGGCATTTTTGCCACCTCGCACGCCCGCGCCCAAATCCGCAAGGATGCGCTGAGACATATTCTCGCTGAGAACGGGGTAGCGCAGCACAATCTGACCATTTTCCACGCTGATGGAGGTCAGCCCGGCGGCATCGGCGCGAAGTTTGACTCGCATTTGATAAAACAGGTTTTGGAACATGGGCGGCAGGGGACCAAACCGGTCTGTAAACTCGCTCTTTAGCGGCTCCAACTCCGATTCGTCCCGCAGGATTGCCATGCGGCGGTAAATTCTGAGGCGCAAGTCCTGGTTGTGGATGTAAGCGGCAGGGATTCCGATGGCAAGGGGCAAATCTACAGTTACGGGTTCTTTCAGTTCCTGCTCGAAGACCGAGAGCGAAAGGTTGAAGGAGGATTCTTCTACGCCCTGAGGCAAAAGTTGAAGAGCCGCGCCTGCTGCCTTCAGGCGTTTGACCTCGGTTGCCAACATGCGGGTGTAGAGGTGAAAGCCCACGCTGCTAATGTGTCCGCTTTGGCGCATTCCCAACAGTTCACCCGCACCTCGAATTTCCAAATCGCGCATGGCGATGGAGTAACCCGCGCCCAACTGCGTATTTTCAGCAATCACTTCCAGGCGTTCCTGCCCCTCCACCGTTGGCGTTTTTTTGCGGTGACGGAAGAAATAGGCATAAGCACGCACCGCGCCGCGCCCCACCCGTCCGCGTAGTTGATATAACTGCGCCAAGCCAAAGGTATCGGCGCGGTCTACGATGAGGGTGTTGGCGTTGGGGATGTCCAAGCCGCTCTCGATGATGGTGGTGGAGAGCAAAATGTCAATTTTGCCTTCGGTAAAGTTGTGCATCACCGCCGAAAGTTGATGCTCGTCCATTTGCCCATGCCCCACCCCCACCCGCGCTTCCGGCACGAGTTTTTCCAGGTGCATCTTCATGGCGTGAATGGTTTGGACGCGGTTATGCACAAAAAAGACCTGCCCGCCCCTCTCCAGTTCTCGCAGAATTGCCTGCCGAATCAGTTTGGGCGAGTAAGGTCCCACGTGGGTAATGATGGGCAGGCGTTCTTCCGGCGGGGTGTTGAGGGTGGAAATATCCCGCACACCGGTCAGCGCCATGTAGAGGGTGCGCGGAATGGGAGTCGCCGTCAGGGTGAGAACATCCACCTCGGTGCGGAGTTTCTTCAAATATTCCTTGTGCGTAACCCCAAAACGCTGCTCTTCGTCAATAATCACCAAGCCCAGATTCCTAAACTCCACATCCTGAGAGATGAGCCGATGCGTACCGATGATGATGTCCACCTTGCCCAGCAAAAGGGAGCGCAAAATTTCGGTCTGTTCGCGGGGGGAGCGAAAACGGGAGAGCATTTCCACCGTCACCGGGAAAGCCGCCAAGCGTTGGCGAAAAGTCTCGTAATGCTGCTGTGCCAGCACGGTAGTCGGCACAAGCACAGCCACCTGCCTGCCATCCTGCACCGCCTTAAATGCCGCCCTCAGCGCCACTTCGGTTTTGCCGTAACCCACGTCCCCACACAAAAGCCTATCCATCGGGCGCGGAGCCTGCATATCGCGCTTAATGGCGGCGATGGCGGCTTTTTGGTCTGGCGTTTCCACATAGGGGAAGCTATCTTCCAGTTCGCGCTGCCATTGGCTATCTTCACCAAAGGCAAAACCAGAAACCGTCTGCCGTTTGGCGTACAACTCCAGCAGCTCTTCCGCCACCTTTTGCACGGCTTCTTTTACGGCGGCTTTGGCGTTGGTCCATTCCTGAGTCCCCAGGCGGGTGATGTTGGGGCTGCCCCCCTCCGTGCCGACATAACGGGTTAAGCGGTCTGCCTGAAAAACCGGCACAAAGACCTGCGACCCGCCTTCATATTCCACCGCCAGAAACTCGCGCTCGTGCCCCTCCAGCACGCGGCGGGCAAGCCCCAAAAAGCGCCCAATGCCATAATCCACATGCACCACATAATCCCCGGCGCGTAAGTCGCCAAAGGCCGATTCGGGGGCATCCACTGCCAGGCGCTGACGGGCGCGAGGCAGGGGGCGTTCCCAGCCGAAAATCTCCGAATCCGAGATGAGATGCAAGAGAGATTCCCGCCCCGCTTCGCCCTCTGTGGCTACGCGCAAAGCGAACCCTTCGGAGAGGGAGGCTTCGAGAAAAGAAACCGGCCCCGCCGGGGCTTGTCCGCCGTTTTCCAGGGCGAGGTGCTCCCTCCAAAGTTCTTCCAACCGCTCGCGCTGACGGGAAATGACCAAAACCG
>DYNS01000398.1 GCA_020720965.1 Anaerolinea sp.
AGGCAAGTTGGAAGGTCTGCGCCCCAACCTGCGCTAGAGTTTCTCATGCTCACAAAAAAACGGACTGCCCGGCAGTCCGTTTTTTTGTGTCACCGATGCGTTTATAATTTGCCAATGCCTTCTTTTCTTTTATCCCAAAATCGGTTCCGCTTCATTTTTTTGCTTGCCGCTTTACAGTGGGGGACTCTCCCGTTTTTTTCCATCAAGAACCTGTCATCTCTTAGCGCCTGGTTTGTTGCGCTTTTCTCGCTTCTGCTTGCCGCATTGTCTGCATGGGTGGCTTATGCTCTACCTCAACGTATGCTTGCTTTTCTACAAACCCACCTGCGGATTGTGACCTCTTTTCTTTGGCTTTCCTCCCTCTTGCTGGCTTGTTTCAGCCTCGCGCCGGATGTGTTCTGGCAGCAATACGCGGGCTATGCAAGCCACCTCCGCCCTCTGGCGTGGATTTCCTTTGCCGTATTTTTGCAGGCTCTCTTCTTTCTGCGTCTTACCGACTTCTCCGCTTTCTCCCGTCCCGCTTTCTTGTCCCTGCTTGGGTTTATCCTTGCCATTTTGTCCCTCCCGGTTGGGATGTGGCTCTCCGGTTTTGGCATCACCCCGGACAACTGGTTCTGGAACGGTGCAGGCGTTCCGTTGACGACCCTGCAATTTGTAATAATCCTCTTCCTTGCTTCGTTTTTCCACATTCTCCAGCCTCGCCCCTCCCGCTGGGTGGACCTTTTTCTCGCGCTCTGTCTCTTCCTCTTTGCCGCCTGGCTCTGGACGAGCATTCCTTCCATTAAGCACCACTTTCTCAGCCCTGCCCGCCCGCCTTTTCATCAACCCTATCCCGCCTCCGACTCTCTTATCTACGACTCGGAAGCCTGGTCTTTATTGCTCTCCAACCCCGTTCAGGTGGACATCCGCCAAACCAGCGTGGAGAGTGTGTACGTTTTTTACAGTAAACCCTTTTATGTAGCCTTCCTTGCCATACTGCACCGCTTTACCGAAACCGATTACGCCCAAATGAGCATGTTGCACGCCGTTCTGATGGCGGTTCTCGCTCCGCTTTTATATTACTTTGGCAAAGATTTTCACAGCCGTTTTTTGGGCATTCTCCTCGCCCTTGCGGAAACCCTGCGTCAGTACAACGCCCTCGCCGCCATCGATAAAATTTCCAGCGTAAACCCTCGCCTTTTTGTAACCGAAGTCATTTCCATGCTTTTCATCGTCCTCCTGGTGTGGATTGGCTTTCGCTGGCTGCGCTCCCCCAAAAAACACTATGGCGCTCCCCTTCTCCTGGGCGGGGTTTGGGGCGTTCTTTCTTTGTTGCGTCTCAACGCCCTGGGGCTTTTGCCTGTCCTCTTTGGGGGGGCGGCTTTCCTTTCCCTGCGCCGCCATTCCGACTGGCGGCGGCACGCCGCTGCACTCGCCATCGGCTGGATGTTGGTCACTCTCCCCTGGTTCCTTGTCGGGCGGGATGTCAACGGCGTGCCTCTCTTCCTCGTCTCTGCCGCCAACCTCACCACCGAATTTTGGATGCCAGACCAGCAAGCCGTCTCCCTCTCCGAGCGGCTTTCCCAATTTTTTCAGCCCACCTCCTCCAGCGCCGCTCCGCCCCTTCAGCAGTTTCCGGCTTTCATCCTCAATCACACTTTGCACAACAGCCTCAACGCCTTCCTCACCCTGCCAAATTCCCTCTCCCCGGCAGAGCAATCTGCCACTGCCCTTGCCTCCCGCCCGGCCTGGAGCGCCTCCGACACCTGGCACGGCGAAATGCCCCTGCCTCAGGTCATTTTCTCCCTCTTCAACCTGCTTGCCCTCGCCGGGGGGCTTTGGCAAGCCTGGCGGCGTTGGGGTTGGGCGGGTCTCTTCCCCTTCCTCCTCTTTTGGAACTACATCCTCGTCCTCGGCGCCTCGCACGTCTCCGGCGGCAGATACCTTGTTCCGGTAGATTGGGTGATATTCTTCTATTACGCGGTTGCCTTCTCCAGCCTGGTGACTGCCCCCGCGCCTGCCCCCGTTGCCCCCGGCAGCCCCCTGTCTCTCAGGTTCGCTCTTGCTCTCCTCCTTCTGCTCGCCTTACCCCTGCCAGCCGCCTACACCGGGACGTTGGCAATAAGGGATGCCTGCGCCGTTGCGCCTGCATACCGCGCCGGGATAGCCCTTTACCCCGCCCGCCAAAAGGATGGTTCCACCAGCGTTTACTTCATCGGCTGTCAGGAGCGCCTTGCGCTGACCTTGCCCCCCAATCAAACCCTGCCCGCCGATGGTTTCGTCATCCTTAATGCCGATTTGCAGGTTTCCCCTTGGGAGCCTTAACCACTTTCACGGAGTCCCTCATGTTACTTTCTGCCCTGTTTGCCCCATTCCCCCTGCCTTTTTCTCCTGCCGCCCTGCCAGCGGTGGAGATTACCGGGATTGCCATTGACAACCGCGCCGTTCAACCCGGCTATCTCTTCGTTGCCCGGCGCGGCGCCTGGGCGGATGGACACGCTTTTATACCGGATGCGCTTGAGCGCGGCGCGGCGGCGGTTGTCGGGCAGGATGATTTGCATTTAACGGTTCCCTACATCCGGGTCGAAGATTCCCGACAAGCGGTAACTCACCTCGCCGCGGCATTCCATCAATTCCCCGCCCAACATCTTAATGTCATCGGCATCACCGGCACAGACGGA
>DYNS01000076.1 GCA_020720965.1 Anaerolinea sp.
GTAAAGGCGCGGGTGTCTTCCCAGGTAAAGTGGGTGTGCAGCAGGTCTTTGTGCTGTGCCAGTTCGCCTTGCAGCCACTCCCAGTTGTTTTTGTGGTCACCCAGGTTGATGAAGAGGGCGATTTTGTCTTTCTGAAGCATGGGGATGGCGTGTTCGATGATGGCTTTGAAGAGTTCGCGCTGCGCCCCTGCGCCGCCCATCGTGACCAAAAAGCGGCGCGGCTCTTTGGCTTTCATGCGGCGCAGACGGGAGGCATTATCCG
This sequence comes from Anaerolinea sp., assembly GCA_020720965.1. Classification (GTDB taxonomy): domain Bacteria; phylum Chloroflexota; class Anaerolineae; order Anaerolineales; family Villigracilaceae; genus UBA5195. Next base: position 263 of record DYNS01000076.1, read on the forward strand.
CTTCGATGTTTTCCACCAGCTCGTGGTCTACATGATGCCCAACGTAGTGCAGGGCATCGGTGGGGACGGGTTTCATCACCTTGCCGCTTTCGTCAAAACCGCGCATCACCCGAAAACCGTAATAGCCGGAGGGCGATTGTACGGCGTGTTTTGCGCCCTCGGTAAGTTGAAACGCCATGGGCCAATTGTCGAACATCATATCCACCACGTTGGTCATGCCGCCTGCCACCGCGCCCATACAGTTCCACATGTGGGAGGTGATGGTGGGCATGGCGGGCGGGAGCGTGCCGTACAGGTTCTTAAACAGCTCGCTCATTTTGTAGTCTTTCACTTCGGTTTTCAAAAAACGCCAGGGCCAGGTCACAATCCAGTTGTTAAAAAGCCAGTTCAGCCCCGGCAGGCTGGGTTCGCCGGTTGTCAGGCTTTCCCACACATATTTATCGAACCAGGGGTAACGCTGAGAGATGCGCGAATATTTGCTGTAGTTGGTGTTGCACCAGTTGATAACGTCTGTGGGAATGCCGGGGATGGAGAGTAAATCCAGCCAGTAGGGGGTGAAACCCATTGCCCGCGCCGCAGAAACACCCGCCATGGCAATGCGATAATGCCCAAACCCCATGCGGATGGTGCTGACGATGACTCCGTTTTCTGGCGAAAGGGGAGCGCCGGGTTGGTCGCGCACAATTTCTTGCAGCCCAAAAATATCGCCGCCGTAGGTGTGCGGGCGCACGCTGAGGTTGTAAGTCTCGTTAGGGTCGTAGGAAAACTTTTTGGCGAGCATGGCTTTCCAGTCATCGGCGGCGCGGGTTTGCGCCTCGCTGATGGCGTTGCCATACACTTCGTAACGTCCATTTACTTTTTGCATAAGGGAAAAAAAACCTTTCTTAAGAGGGGTGAGCAGGGAAAGAAGACATCCACTGCATTGTTTTTTGGGTCAGAAAATCCAATTCTACATCCAACGTCAGGGTATGGTGCGATTTCTCCAGCCAAATTTGTTCTTTGTGGCTGGAAGAGATATTTTGCAAAATGAGCTGCCCGGCATTTTCGGCAACGGTGGTGTCGAGCCGCCCCTGAAACACCAACACCGGCTGATGAATCTTCCCCAACCGGGCGCGGGTTGCCCGCTGAAGCGCCAGCAGTTGCACCGCGCCTTTTAGCGGCAGCCCAGGGTAGCCCTGCCACACCTCGGCAGAATCTAACCCGCTGCGGGGGGCTTCTTCCATTAGCAGTGCGCCCAAATACAACTTGGCATAATCTGCCAGGCTCAGTTGCAGGGCAATGGCGGGGGCATACAAAACAAGCCCGGCAACCGATGGATTCTGGCTTGCCAGGTACAGAGCCAGCGCCCCGCCCATGGATTCTCCGCTAAGAAAGACCCGCTCGCAGTGTTTTTGCAAAGTCTCCAAAGTCTCCTGCCCGGCTTGCACCCAATCCTGCCAATGCACCCGGTTCAGGTCTTGCGGGCTTGTGCCGTGCCCCGGCAAAAGCGGCGCGGCGACTGTGTAACCGCCCGCCAAAAGACGTTCTGCCAACGGGCGCACCTCCGCAGTGGTGGCGGTGAACCCATGCGAGAGCCATACCCCGGTTTTGCCTCCCTGCCAAAAGAAGGAGTCACCTTCCAGGTGTGGGTTATGTAAAAGCGGATTTCCGCGTGTGGGCATGGGCTTATCCCTTTACGCCGCTGCTGGCAACACTTTCCACAAAAAAGTGCTGACCGAGGATGAAGACTACCAAAGGCGGCAAAATGGCAATCGCCGCGCCCGCCAAAATAAGGTTGGGCGTATCCGATGCCCGCCCGCGCAGCACATTGAGTGCCAGGGTAAGGACATGGTTCTCTTCATTGCCCACGTTAATCACAATCAGGGGCCAAATAAAAGAGTTCCAGGCATACAAAAAGGTGAAGGTGGATTGGGTGGCAAGTGCCGGGACGCTGGCGGGGATGAGAATCTTGCTCAAAATCTGCAAGCGCGAAGCCCCGTCAATGAGCGCGGCTTCTTCAATTTCCTTGGGGAAGGTGATGAAGTGCTGCCGCATGAGGAAAGTGCCGTAGGCGGTAAAAATCCAGGGCATCACCAGCGAGACAAGCCGGTCTGTCCAACCGATGAAAACCATCAACTGATACAGCGGCACAATCAGCATCACAAACGGAATCATAATCGTGCCCAGGTACAGCACAAAAACCGTATCCCGCCCTGCAAAGCGCAGCCGCGCAAAGGCATAGCCGCCAATGACGGAGGTCGCCAACTGCCCCAACACCACCAAAATCGTCACCAGGGCGGTATTCGTCAGGGCGCGGTCCAGCCCGCGCAGGGCAATCACATCGCTATAATTTTCCGGGTGAGCAGAAACATTCTCCACCGGCTCGCTCAGGCGCACATTTTGGTACACCTTCTCTTGCGGGTTTTGCGGGTTCACAAACTCGCCCACAGTCGTCTGGCTTACCAAAATCATCGGGATGACCTGACCATCCACCGTTACATCGAAGAGCTTCTGCTCTTTGCCATCCACCGTTACCGATTGGGGATTCATCGCCCCCCCGGTCGGGCGGACTTCCGTTAAGCGGCGTTCCACCACCTGAGAGAGATTCTCTGCCGGGGCATAACGCCCAACTTTGAGGTTGCTCTGCGCCAGGGCAAACTGAGTCTTCTCGCCGTTTACCAGCACATAATACAGGGGCAGAGGCTCATCATAACCCGGCACGGCTTGGCTCACCGGGTCGCGGGGCAACATGCGCGGCGGATACCGAAACGTATCCGAAGGGATTTTTAAAGAAGTGGAGAGCATGTAAGCAAAGGGGAACAGCATCACAAAGGCAAATGCCGTCAGAATGAAGTACACCAGCCCATTGCCCAACCAACGCAGCAGACGATACGATTTGATATTCATGGCTTAAGCCTCATAAATGCTGGATTTTCGCTGTCTTTGGAACTGAAGGAGAGTGAGCCCAAAGATGACAATAAACAACACCCAGGCAATTGCCGAGGCGTAGCCCTGCTTAAAGTTGACAAACCCGCTCCGGTACAGGTACAGCACCAGCGTAAGGGTGGAGTTGTTGGGTCCTTCGGCGGGGTTCATGAGGATGAAGACCTGCTCGAAAACCTGCATCGCCTGAATGGTGGTGGTGGAAATGACGTAAAAAGTGGAAGGCGCAAGCATAGGAATGGTGATGCGCCAGAATTTATCCCATGCGCCTGCTCCATCCACTGTTGCGGCTTCGTACAACTCGCCGGGGATGTTCTGCAAGCCTGCCAAAAACAGGACGGTGTTAAAGCCCACCGTTTGCCAGGCGGCGATGAGGATGACGGCAAAGAGGGCGGTTTTCTCGTCTGAAACCCATTGAATTTTGGGGTCTACCAGCCCGGCGTTAAACGCCGCGTTCCAAAATTCTATTCCCAAAGTAATGAAGTAGTTGATGTAGCCGATGGTGGCGTTGTAGAGCCACTGCCAAACCAGCGAAATGCCCACAATGGCAGCAATGCTCGGCAAAAAGTACACTGCCCGAAAGAACTTCATGCCCGGCAGTTTGCTGTTGAGGATGTTCGCCAGCACCAGGGCGGGCAAAACGCTGAGGGGTACGGCGAACAGGGCAAAGGTGAGGGTGTTGCGAAGCGCCAGCCAGAAGAATTTATCGGCGGCGGCGAACAGGATTCCGCCGCTGCCCCAGGTCAGCCGCCCCACTTCATCGTAAATTTTGATGTCCACCACATCCCGCGCCAGTTGGGTGGCAGATTCCAGCCCGGCGAAGCGGATGTTGAGAATTTTGGCGTAGTTTTCCAAGCCAACCCAGTTGGGCGGGTTGAAGGCGTCTGAATCGGTGAAGGAAAAATAAAACGAGAGCAAAAGCGGACCGGCGAAGAAGATGAGAAAGCCGATGAGGTTGGGCGAAAGGAAGAGCCAGCCGTTAAGCATGGCTTCGTGCTGGTTTTTGCTGTTAAGCGCCTGAGCGGCGGGGTTGCGCCACATGCCCCACAGCGCCAACCCAAAAATGGCTGCGCTGCCCAGGGCGGTGAACCCGGCGGGGTTGGCAAGGCTGCTTGCCACAAAGAGAATCCCTTGCAGGGCGCTGACCTGCCACAGGAAGAAGCCAAAACCTATCAGGGCGACCCATCTGCCAATTTGCCGTAGGGTGGTTTGGGTTCCGTTAAAGGGGGAGCGTTCCCCGGCGGCGTCTATCAGGTATCCGAGCAGTACCACGCCCAAAGCGGGGATGCCCCGCCCAAAGGTGTCGGCAAACGAGTCTATGCCCACAAACACCTGCCCCAGGTGCAGAACCGTTACAAACGAAGCCACGAAGCCTAAGTAATCCAATCCCAGGGCAAGGCTGCGCCCGGTGTGGCTGCGGCGCAGGATGTGGAAGATGGCAAACAGGCTGAGGAGGGCGGCAAGCCCCAAAACGAGGCTGAATACAATTTTTAGCCATAGGGCAAGGTCTGCGGGGGCTTGGTTTGTCCAGAGCAGGGCGGCGAGCGTTGCTGCCAGCACGGCAAACAACCCGCGCCAGGCGGCAAGCAAAGGCAGGGCGGCGTTGGGGGTGTGCGCTTGGGTCGGATGAGTCATGGGGGGTCTCCGGGAGGGGAAAAGCGGGGGCAGGCTTGGTGTGCCTGCCCCCGCCGGTGTTACGGGTTGCTTACTTTACAAAAACTTTGTCGGCTTCGTCACAGATGGTCGCGCCGAAGTCGTCCACGCTTTTGCTTCCGGTCAGGACAGCCTGAATGGCAGGTCCCATGATTTTGTCATATTCGGGCCAAGAGCCAGCCCACAGCGGACCTTCGGTTGCCGGGCTATCTGCCAGACCGTTGAGGAATGCCTGGTTGTTGGCGGGCGGGGTGAAGGTGAGGAAGGCGTCGAAGGCTTCCTGGCTTTGGCGGGAGGGGATGTTGGCGCCGAGGGCGGCAACTTTGCCCTGGGTTTGGGCGGTGGTCAGCGCCTGAACGAGCTTCCAGGCTTCTTCGGGGTGTTCGGTCTTGGCGTTGATGACGTAAGCGCCCCAGAAGAGCCAGTTACCCTGGGTTACGTTGGGACCTTTGGGCAGTTCCACCACATCCCAGTTGAATTCTACCGTGCGGACGCCGGGGGTTGCCCAACGACCGTTTTGGAACATGGCGACTTTACCGGCGCGGAAGGGCGGTTCGGGGTCTTCGCCGTAGGGGGTGGCTACGTCATAGTCGGCGTAGAGGGCGCGTTGGAAATCCAACCCGGCGAGGGATTCGGGGGTATTGAGGGCGCAGGCAGTCCGTTCGGCGTTGAAGAAACCGCCGCCAGCGGCGTTAAGCCACACGCCGTAAGGACCCCACCAGGCGCTCGCGCCGTAGCCGTAGATGTCGGAGCCGAGGGCGCGGGTCTTCTGGGCAACTTCCAGGAAGGCATCCCAGTCCCATTCGCCTTTGGCAGCCAGTTCGCGCGGGTCGGGCGCGCCGGCTTCGGCGATTAAGTCCAGGTTCAGGTACAGGGCAAAGGTGGAAACGTCACGAGGCAAACCCCACAACGCGCCGGATTCTGCGCCAGAGGCGGCAGTTTCGGGGTTATAGGTGAGGTGAGCCATAGGACCGGGGTAGAAAGCGTCTGCGCTGTAGCCATCGGTGGCGGCGGCGAGGTCGGCGGCGTTAAGGATAAGCCCACGAGTGGCGAAATCGGCGACATCGGTGCCGGGAATCCAGAAGACATCCGGCGCGGTTCCAGCGGCGACTTCGGCGCGGAGTTGTTCCTGGTAGTTGGCGCCTTCGGTGCCGCCCGGTTCGTAGGTGAGGGTAATGCCTTCCATCTCGGCATCCAGTTCGGCGCTGATGTTGCTGTAAACGTCAATTTCTTCCTGGTTGTCGGGGCGGGTGCGCCAGCGCAGGGAAACTTCTTCGGCGGGGGCGGGCTCTGCCGGGGCTTCGGTGGCGGCGGGGGCTTCCGTAGCGGCGGGCGCTTCGGTGGCGGGTGCTCCGCAGGCGGCAAAAACGAAGGAGAGTACGACCAGCAGGCTGGCAAACTTCCAAAGCAAATTGTGTTTCATCTTTTCTCCAAAATGATAGGGTGGGTGTTTGGGTGTTGCAAAAAACGGGTGCAAGGGCGAGGGGCGGGGAAGAATCACCTCCTTTCGGTTGTGAATGCGGTAGATTGGCGTGTAACCAGGGTGGCGGAGAACTTGGTTTGGCGACAGGTTGCGCCGGGTTGGGCAATGGATTGCAGCAGCATCCGCACGGCTTCCTGCCCAATGCGCGGCATGTCTTGCTTCATGGTCGTCAGGGGCGGGTCAAAGTAAGATGCCAGGGGCATATCGTCTACCCCGATGACGGCGATTTGAGCGGGGACGGAAAGCCCCATATCGCGGGCGGCGCGTAGGACTCCCAGCGCCATGCGGTCGTTTTGAGCAAAGACGGCTTGGGGCAGGCGATTTTCGGCTGCCAGCGCCAGCAGGGCATCCTGCCCGGAGGTGGCGCTCCAGTCGCCCTCGATGACCAGACCGGCATCCAGAGTCAGACCGGCTTCGCGCAGGGCGCGGGCATAACCGGCGCTGCGGTCGCGGGAGCAATCTTCCTGCATGGGACCTGTCACCTGGGCGATTTGGGTGTATCCCAGGTCCAGCAGGTGACGGGTGGCTTCGTAGGCGGTTTTCTCGTCATCCAGCGTCACCGAACAGGTGTTTGCCTCGCGGGCATTCGCACCCACGAACACCAGCGGGAAATTGCCCGGCGCGTATTGATGACGGTCATCGGCGTAGGGGTTAATCACAATCAGCCCATCCACCCGCCGATGCCCCACCAGCTCGTCCACCAGGGCGTGGAAGGATTGCGGGTCGGCGGCGGAGGAAGAAAGCAGAAAATAACCATGCTGCCGGGCTTCTTGCTCTGCGCCTTCTATCACACTCGCAAAGGTGAAGTCTGTCAGGTTGGGGGCGATGCAAGCGAGAGTGTGCGCCTTGCCCTTTGCCATGGAACGGGCAATGGCGCTGGGTCTAAACCCCAGGCTGGCAATGGCTTCTTCCACCCTGGCGCGGGTTTCGGGCAGTACATCGGTGCTGCCGTTGATAACCCGCGAGACGGTCTGGTGCGATACGCCAGCCTGTTGGGCGACATCTCGGATGGTGGGGCGAGGGGACATGGGCTTTTGCTTTGGGGATTGTTTGGGTATAATGTTACCGGTAACATGACCGGTCACATTAGTTTACCGGATTTTTCATCTCCCTGTCAAGAGGCAGTTTGCGCCCCTCTTTTATTTTTTCCGTTATCCTCACCCCTCCGCCAAGAAAGGATTTTCCCCATGTACGATTCCCCGCACCGCCGCTACAACCCCCTCACCCGCGAATGGCTGCTCGTCTCGCCGCACCGCGCCAAACGCCCCTGGCAGGGGCAGGTGGAAAAAACCGCCCCGGCAGCCCTGCCCGCCCACGACCCCACCTGTTACCTTTGCCCTGGCAACGAGCGCGCCGGGGGCTTGCACAACCCGGCATACGAAAGCACCTTCGTCTTTGAAAACGACTTCGCCGCTCTCCTGCCCCCCGACCCTGTCGCCCCAACCCAACCCATCCCGCAGGAATCGCCCCTCTTCCGCGCCCAGCCAGAGACGGGCTTTTGCCAGGTGGTTTGCTTCTCGCCCCGCCACGACCTGACCGTGCCGCAACTGCCCCTTAGCCAGGTGGAAGAAGTCATCCACACCTGGAGCGAGGCAACCGCCGCCCTGCAAGCCCGCCCCGATATTGCCTATGTGCAGGTCTTTGAGAACAAAGGCGCGGCAATGGGCGCTTCCAACCCACACCCGCACAGCCAAATTTGGGCACAATCTGCCCTTCCCAACGAACCCGCCAAAGAACTCCTTGCCCAAAAGGAATACTTTGCCACACACGGCTCCCCTCTCCTGCTGGACTATCTCCACCAGGAACACACCCGCGCCGAGCGCATCCTCGCTCGCAACGAACACTTCACCGCCCTCGTGCCCTATTGGGCGGTTTGGCCCTTCGAGACCCTCGTCATCGCGCACCGCGCCGTTCCCAACCTGCCCGCCCTTAGCCCGGAAGAACGCCGCTCCTTGGCGGAAATGTACCAGCAAGTGACCTGCCGTTACGATAACCTGTTTGAAACCTCCTTCCCCTACTCCATGGGCTTTCACCAAACCCCCAACGATGGCGAACTTCACCCGGAATGGGTGCTGCACATGCACTTTTACCCGCCCCTGCTCCGCTCCGCCACCGTCCGCAAGTTCATGGTCGGTTACGAGATGTTGGGAATGCCTCAGCGCGACATCACCCCCGAAACTGCCGCCGCCCGCCTGCGCGAGCAGCCTACCCTGCATTACACCCTCGCCAACCGGAGCCAGGCATGAAGCAAAGACTGGAAGAACTCTTTTGGCAAAAGTTTGGGCAAAAACCCCAATACGCCGTCCGCGCACCGGGGCGGGTGAACCTTTTGGGCGAGCATGTGGATTACAACGATGGACTCGTCCTGCCCGCCGCCATAGACCGCGCCACCCTGGTCGTTTTCTCCCCTGCCCAAGGGGATGAATCCCGCCTGTATGCCGCCGACTTCGCCGAGGAAGCCGCCTTTACCCTGGCAGGTCTGCCCGCCAAAACCCAAACGGATGCATCCCCCCTGCCCGATTGGGCGCTCTACCCCGCCGGGGTGATGTGGGCGCTGCACGCCGAGGGGCTAAACATCCCCGCCCTTCACGCCGTCTTCGCCTCGGACGTGCCACGCGGCTCTGGCTTAAGCTCCTCCGCCTCGGTGGAGATGGCGTTTGTCTCTGCCTGGCAAACCCTGGCAGGTTGGAACCTGCCCCCCATGCGCCGCGCCCTGCTGGGGCAAAAAGCCGAAAACGAGTACGTGGGAGTCAACTGCGGCATTATGGACCAGTTTGCCTCCGCGTGTGGGGTGCAAGACCACCTTTTGCTGCTGGATTGCCGCTCTTTGGATTGGCAGGAAGTTGCCCTGCCGCCCGACCTGGCAATTGTGGTGGCGGATACCACCGTGCGCCGCAAACTTACCAGCGGGGAATATAACCTGCGCCGCGCCGCCTGCGAGCAAGCCGTGCAAATCCTTTCCGCGCCTTTGCTGGGCATCCGCGCCCTGCGTGATGTGACTCCCCAGGCGTTTAACCAGCACGCCCACCTTTTGCCGCCAGAAGTGGAAAAACGCGCCCGCCATGTGGTGGAGGAGATTGACCGCACCGCCAAAGCGGTGGAGTCTTTGCGCCAGGGCGACCTGCCCGCCTTTGGCGAGGCGATGAATGCCTGCCATGCCAGCCTGCGCGACCTGTACGAAGTCTCTTGCCCGGAGTTGGACGTGATGACCCGCATCGCTCAATCGCTGCCGGGGTGTTATGGCGCTCGTTTAACGGGGGCAGGATTCGGTGGGTGTACGGTAAACCTGGTGAAGCGGGAGCAGGCGCAGGCGTTTGCTCAAGCCCTGGCAGCCGGTTATCAATCCGAGACCGGTCTTTCTCCCGAAATTTACACCTGCCAGACATCCAACGGAGCGGGGCAAGCCTGAGCCGCGTTAACCTTTTGTTGAGAAGCCCCGTCCTGCCTTACCCCCTGCCCCAAAAATAGGTACAATCCCAACCTAAACCTTTGGAGGCTGTATGAAACTTGTTACTGTGGAAGAGATGCGTGCCATTGAGCAATCCGCCGATGCCAATGGGCTGACCTATGCCGAGATGATGCAAAACGCCGGGCAGGGCTTGGCGCAAGAAGTGGAAGCCCTTGCCTTTGGCGAAGGCGAAGTCCGCCAGGCGTTTGCCCTGGTCGGTTCTGGCAACAACGGCGGCGATGCCCTGGTTGCCCTGACAGCCCTGGCAAAACGCGGGTGGCGGGTTTGCGCCTATACCCTGCGCCGCAAACCAGACGACCTGCTAACCCGTCTGGCAGAAACCGGCGCGGAACTGCTCCGCGCCGAAGAAGACCCTGCCTACGAGGCGCTTACCGCCCAAATCCGCGCCGCCGATGTGCTGATAGACGGTCTGCTTGGCACGGGGGTAAGCCTGCCCCTTAAGCCGGATGCGGCGGGA
>DYNS01000077.1 GCA_020720965.1 Anaerolinea sp.
CCGGCAGGGGTATGATATTATCCTGATGGATGTTCAGATGCCGGAAATGGATGGGGAAGAGACCACTCACCGCATCCGCACCCAAATGCCCCCCGCCCGGCAACCCCGCATCATCGCCATGACCGCCAACGCCCTGGAAGGCGACCGGGAGCGTTACCTGGGGCTGGGCATGGACGACTACATCAGCAAACCCATCCGGGTGGAAGATTTAATCTCCGCCCTGCGGGAAAGCCTCCCCCCCACAGCAGGAGAACAACATGAGCGCCATTAACTGGCTCGCCCTGGAACCCTACCGGGAAATGATGGGTGACGACTTTGTGCAAGACATTTTGCAAACCTATCTTTCCAACTCTCACAGCCTTGTCATGCAAATTCACACCGCCTTCGGCGCACAAGATGCCGAAACCTTTACCCGCGCCGCCCACACCCTCAAGTCTAACAGCGCCATGCTCGGCGCTCAAACCCTGGCAGACCTTTGCCTGCAATTGGAAACCGCCGGCAAGCAAAAACAACTGCAAGGGCTGCAACCCTCCCTCGCCAGCCTGAACCTGGAACACGGACAGGTCTGCCTGGAGATACAAGCCAAGTTGCAAGGCGAATAACCCATGTACGTCTTCACCCTGTACATTACCGGCGAAAACATTCACGCCCAAGCCGCCATCAAAAACCTGCAACGCATCTGCGAGACGGCGATGACGGAAGAGTGTGAAGTGCAAATTGTGGATGTCCTACAACAACCCGAAGAAGCCGAAACGCACTACATCATTGCCACGCCCACCCTGGTCAAACTCTCCCCCGCGCCCACCCGCCGCGTCATTGGGGATTTATCCGACCTGCCCAAAGTGCTTTCGGCGCTGGGTTTGGAAATCTCATCTCAAGGAAAAACAACCCCATGAATCTCTACCCCTCCATCGAAAAACTCCCCACCGGCATCGCCGGGTTCGACGACATCACCGAGGGAGGTTTGCCCAAGGGGCGCACCACCCTCGTCTCCGGCACAGCCGGAAGCGGAAAAACCGTCCTCGCCTCCGAATTTTTGGCGGAAGGGATTCAAAAAATGGGCGATTCCGGGGTTTTCGTCACCTTTGAAGAATCGCCGGAAGATATTCGGCGCAACATCCTCTCCCTGGGTTGGAACGTGTTGGAATGGGAAGCCCAACAACGCTGGGCATTTGTAGATGCCTCCCCCCGACTGGAACAGGAAACCGTCATCGCCGGGCGTTACGACTTTAGCGCCCTGCTCGCCCGAATCGAAAACGCCGTGCGGCGCACCGGAGCCACCCGCCTGGCAATGGATTCCCTCGGCGCCATCTTCAGCCGCTTTGAAGACGCCTCCATCGTCCGCAACGAACTCTTCCGCATCGCCTCCGCCCTCAAAGCCCTGGGCGTAACCGCCGTAATGACCGCCGAACGGCGCGATGAATACGGCGACATCTCCCGTTTTGGGGTGGAAGAATTCGTGGCAGATAACGTCCTCATCCTGCGGAACGTGCTGGAAAGCGAAAAACGCCGCCGCACCATCGAAATTCTCAAATATCGCGGCACCAGCCACCACAAAGGTGAATATCCCTTCACCATCCTGCCCGAAAAAGGCATCGTCATCATCCCGCTTGCCGCCATCGAACTCAAACAACGCTCCTCCGCCCTGCGAGTTTCCTCCGGCAACCGCGAGTTGGATGCCATGTGCGGCGGCGGCTTCTTCCGCGATTCCATCATCCTCGTCTCCGGCGCCACCGGAACCGGCAAAACCCTCATCACCACCGAGTTTGTGGCGGGCGGGGTGGAAAGCGGAGAAAAAAGCCTGCTCTTTGCCTTTGAAGAAAGCCGCGAGCAGCTCTTCCGCAACGCAGTCGGCTGGGGCAGAGATTTTGAACAACTGGAAGCCGAGGGCAAACTAAAAGTCGTCTGCGACTACCCGGAAGTGGCGGGGCTGGAAGACCACCTGATACGGATGAAATCCATCATCGAAGAATTTCAACCCGCCCGCGTAGCAGTCGATAGCCTCTCCGCCCTGGAACGCATCTCCACCCTCAAAGGCTTTCGGGAATTCGTCATCGGCTTCACCTCCTTCATTAAGCACAAAGAAATCGCCGGGCTGTTCACCGCCACCACCCCCACCCTCACCGGCGGCGCCTCCATCACCGAAACCCACATCTCCACCATTACCGCCTCCATCATCCTGCTGCGCTATGTGGAAATGGCAGGGGAAATGAAGCGCGGGCTGACCATGCTCAAAATGCGCGGTTCGGCGCACGACCACGACATTCACGAATTTAACATAGACGGAGATGGAATGCACATCGGCGACCCCTTCCGCTCGGTGGCTGGCATTTTAGCCGGGCACCCCGTAATGATTGACCCTCGTGGCTGAAACAACAAAGGAACCGAAAACCTATGGACGGCGGCGCAAAACTTCTCATCGCCTGTAAAGACCCCCACCTCCGCGCCGACCTGCGCCTGGCGCTGGAAACAACCCCGGCGCAGATTCTCCTCGCCGAAGATGGGGCAGAAGCCCTGCAAATGCTGAAACGGCATCAGCCGGGGGTTTTGCTCCTCGCCCCTGGGCTGCCGGTTTTGGAGGAGTGGAATCTCTGCCAAAAGGCGCAGGCATCCAACCTGCCCGCTTCCATCGTCCTCCTTTCCCCTGCCCCCCTCAGCGCCCAAGACCGAATCGACGCCCTTAACGCCGGGGCGGAAATTTGCCTGCCCTACCCCCTGCCCCCCCAGGAACTGCAAGCCCAGGTAAACGCCCTGCTGAGGCGGCGCGCCCCCCAAGCCGAAGAATCCATGCGCCACCTGGTGAGCAACAACGCCGATGGCATGTTGGTCATAGACCCGCAAGGACGCGCCCTGTTTGCCAACCCCGCCGCCTGCGCCCTGCTTGCCCACCCCGCCGAAAGCATCCTCGGCAAAGAGATTGGTTTGCCCCTGGCAGGTGAAGATTTTACGGAAATTCAGATTCCACAACGCGGAAAAGCGCTAACGGTGGAATTGCGCGTGCGGGAGATTACCTGGCAGGGACAAACCGCCCACCTGGCAGCCCTGAGGGATGTTACCTGGCGCAAAGAAGCCGAACAAAAACTGGAAAACGCCCGCCGCTTTAACCAAGCCACGTTGGATGCCCTCACCGCCCACGTTGCCGTGCTGGACGAAACCGGGCGCATCATCGCCGTTAACGCCGCCTGGCGCAACTTTGCAGAGCAAAACCCGCCCGTCCCCCTCAACTACGGCATCGGAACCAACTACCTCCACCTTTGCGACACCGCCACCGGCAACTGCGCCGAAGAAGCCAACCCCTTTGGGGCGGGCTTACGCGCCGTCCTGCAAGGGGTTCAGGAGCATTTTTCGCTGGAGTACCCCTGCCACGCCCCCAGCGGCGAAGAACGCTGGTTCGTTGCCCACGTCACCCGCTTTTGTGAAAGCGAAACCACCCGGCTGGTCATCTCCCACGAGAACATCACCGCCCGCAAAAAAGCAGAACGCCGAACCCAAGAAAACATGCAGCGCTTCCGCGCCCTGACAGAAACCACCTCCTCCGCCATCTTTGTCTACGCCCACAACCAATTTCTCTACGCCAACCCCACCACCCTCCAACTCAGCGGGTACAGCGCCGAGGAACTGCCCCATATCCCCTTTGAGAAAATCCTGGACCCGCAATTCCACGCCCTGCTGGAAGTGGAAGATGACCAAAAACTGCTCGATTCCAGCGTGCAGGTCAAGGTCAGGTCTAAACAGGGCAAAGAACGCTGGGTGGAAATTACCGCCGCCAAAACCAGTTGGGATGGCAAACCCGCCAAAATCGCCGCCGCCTTCGACATCACCGAGCGCATGGAAGCGGAAGAAGCCCTGCAAAACAGCGAAACCCGCTTTCACCAAATTTTTAACCACATGGGCGATGCAGTAGTCGTCCTCTCCGCCCTCAGTGACGGGGAAGACTTCATTATTCAGGATATGAACCCCGCCGCCGAAGCAGCGGAAAAACTAGCCCGCGAACAAGCCTTGGGCAAAAGCCTGCTGCAACTCTTCCCCAACATCCAACAATTTGGCTTGTTCGCCGTCTTGCAGCGGGTCTGGCGCACCGGTCAGCCGGAGCATTTCCCCCTCAGTTACTACGAGGACGAGAGAATTTCCGGCTGGCGCGAAAATTACCTGTACAAACTGCCCTCCGGCGAGGTGGTCGCCATTTATCAGGACGTGACCGAGCGCAAAAAAACCGAGGAAAAGCTCTGGCAGACCAGGGAACTCTACCACGCCCTCTTCGACCAATCGCCAGACGCGGTCTTCATTTTGGATTTGGAGGGCAACCGCACCAACACCAACCGCCGCGCCGCCGAAATGCTGGGCTATACCGAAGCCGAAATGAAGCAGATGAACTATCGCGGCATCTCCGCAGAAGCGGAGGAAAGCTGGGCGGTCATTCAGCGCGTTTTGGCAGGGGAGCAGGTCTCGCCCTACGAGCGCACCTTCCGCAAAAAAGACGGCTCCCTCTTGCGCGTAGAGCCGCACGTCACCCTCATCCGGGACGGGCAGGGCAACCCCTACCGCATTCAGAGCGTGGTAAGAGATATTACCCAGCGCAAAAATGCCGAAGAAGCCCTGCGCGAAAGCGAATCCCGCTTCCGCGCCATCTTCGAGCGTTCGGCGGCAGGCAAAGCCCTCACCGGGCTGGATGGTCACATGCAGAAGGTGAACCCGGCATTTGCCAACATGCTCGGCTACACGGTGGAAGAACTGCAACAAAAGACTTTTATGCAAATCACCCACCCGGAAGACCTGCCAGAAAACGCCAGAATTATTGAACAACTGATGGCAGGCAAAATTGACATAGCCCGTTGGGAAAAGCGCTACCTGCACAAAAACGGGGGCATCGTCTGGGCAGACATTAGCACCACCCTGCTGAGAGACGAAAGCGGGCAGCCGCTTTACATGGTCACAAGCATCATAGATATTAACGCCCGCAAAGAAGCCGAGCTGCAAACCAAAGAAACCCAAAGGCAGCTAAGCACCCTCATGCGTAACCTGCCCGGCATGGCATACCGCTGTCAGATTGGCTCCCTGCCCTGGGTCATGGAATTCGTCAGCGAAGGGGCATTAGCCCTCACCGGCTACCTGCCCCAAGACCTGCTCCAGAGCCAAAAAATCAGTTATACCGAGGTCATTTACCCCCAAGACCGCAACATCGTCCAGGATTCCATCCTCTCCCAGGTCTCTCTGCGCCAGCCTTACCAAATCATCTACCGCATCACCTGCGCCGAGGGCAAAATGAAATGGGTGTGGGAACAGGGGCAAGGCGTGTACGACCCCTATGGCAAACTCCTCGCCATAGAAGGCTTCATCACCGACATCACCGAGCGCAAAAATGTGGAAGCCAAACTGCAAAGGCACGCCGCCCAACTCGCCCTCATCAACGACAGCAGCAAACGCATCACCTCCGAGTTAGACCTGCAAAACCTGCTGGAACTGACCGCCCGCCTGGTACACCGCACCTTTGGCTTTTACCACGTCGCCATCTTCACCCTGGATGCCTCTCACACCAAACTGATAATGAAAGCCCGCGCCGGAGAATTTGCCGGAATCTTTGTCCCCGAACACGGCGTAGCCCTGGGAGAAGGCATGGTGGGCTGGGTGGGCTTGTACCGCCAACGGATTTTGGCAAACGATGTGGAGAAGGAAATTCGCTACCGCAACTTTTACCCCAGCAAACTCACCACCCGCTCTGAGCTCAGCGTCCCTCTCATAGTGGGGCAGCAGCTCTTCGGCGTGTTGGATGTGCAAAGCCCCCTGCTTAATGCCTTTAGTAGCGAAGATGTGCAAGTGCTGGAAACCCTGGCAGACCAGGTCGCCATCGCCATCGAAAACGCCCGCCTATACGAAACCGTTCAAAAAGAACTCAACGCCCGTTACAAAGCGGAAGAAGAACTACGCCAACACCACGAACACCTGGAAGAACTGGTAAAAAACCGCACCGCCGAGCTGCAAATTGCCAAAGAACAAGCCGAAGCCGCCAGCCGCGCCAAAAGCGAATTTTTGGCGGTGATGAGTCACGAAATCCGCACCCCGCTCAACGGCATCCTGGGCATGACCCACCTCGCCCTGCAAACCGAACTAAGCGAAAGACAACGCACCTACCTGGGGCATGTGCAAATCTCCGGCGAAACCCTGCTCGCCACCATCAACGACATTCTGGATTTTTCTAAAATTGAAGCCGGAAAAATGGGGCTGGAGAAAATAGAATTCCGGTTGGATGAAATTCTGCGCCACCTGGCAAGCCTCACCGCCTACCGCGCCCAGCAAAAAGGCATCGAGATGGTCTTTAACACCAGCCCCGGCGTACCCCAATGGCTCGTCGGCGACCCCTCCCGGCTGGAACAAATCCTGCTCAACCTGCTCTCCAACGCCGTCAAATTTACCGAAAAAGGCAAAATCATCGTCAAAATTCGGCTGCTCCAACGCCAGCAAAACAAGGCAACCCTGCAATTCTCGGTACAAGACAGCGGAATCGGCATGAGCCAGGAAGAGATAAGCAAACTCTTCCAACCCTTCACCCAGGCAGATAGTTCCACCACCCGAAAATATGGCGGCACCGGGCTGGGGCTTACCATCAGCCAAAGGCTGGTTCACCTCATGGGCGGAGAAATCAAAGCCAGCAGCGCCCCAGGGCAGGGCAGCGCCTTCACCTTCTCGCTGCGCCTGCAAATTGCCAACCGGCAAGAAGAAGAAACCCTGCAACTGCCAGAATTTCAATCCCTGCAAGCGCTCGTCATAGACGACAACCCCGAAGCGCGGGAATTCTTCGCCAACGCCCTCAAAACCTTCTCCTTCCGGGTTCGCACCGCCTCCAGCCTGGGCGAGGGACTCAAAAAACTGCGCTCCCACAGCCCCCAACCCACCCAACTCATCCTGCTCGATTCCTCCCTGCCAGACGCAGCAGACCTGACCCAAGCCATACAAGACCTGCAAACCCAAAACGCCCCACGCAAAGTACCCGTCCTGCTGCTTGCCAGCGCAGAAGAGTTGATACACAAAATCCCCCAAACCGATGTAGACGGTCTCCTCGTCAAACCCGTCACCCTCTCGCAAGTCTTCGACTCCATTCTGCAAGTCTTTGGCAAAGACAACCTATACAAAACCAACCGCGCCTCCAAAGGCATCGCACACAGCGGCATTCAACGCCTGGCAGGCTTGCGCGTCCTACTGGCAGAAGACAACCACATCAACCAATTGGTCGCCATCGAAATTTTGGAAGGCATGGGAATGCGCGTCACCCTGGCAAATGACGGGCAAGAAGCAGTGGACAAAGTGCGCCAAAACCGCTTCGACCTGGCGCTGATGGATATTCAGATGCCCAACAAAGATGGCTACCAGGCAACCCAGGAACTGCGCCAGGACCCGCGCTTTAGCCGGGAAAAACTCCCCATCATCGCCATGACAGCGCACGTCCTCAACGGCGAAAGAGAAAAAGCCCTGCTTGGCGGCTTCAACGGCTACATCCCCAAACCCATAGACGTACCCACCCTCGCCAACACCCTGCTCGGCTGCCTCAACCCCCTCCCCGCGCCCAACCTGCCCCCCAGCCCTGCGCCCGCCCCCAACCTGGCAGAAATGGACTCGAAAACCGCCCTGGCAAGGCTGGACGGCAACCAAACACTCTACCAACGCCTGCTGCGCCTCTTCCTGCAAAACCAGGAAGCCATGCAAAACGACCTGGAAATTGCCCTGCAAAGGTTCGACTACGAAACCGCCCACCGCCTTGCCCACAGCCTGAAAGGAATTGCCGCCAGCCTGGGCGCCAACCGCCTGAGCGAAACCGCCCGCACCCTGGAAAAAACCCTGCACGAAAGAACCCTGGAAACCGTACCCGAAACCCTCGCCCAACTCAAGCAAAACCTCGCCCAAGCCAAAACCGCCATCCAAGCCACCCTGCAATCCCTGGAAAACCCCGCCCAAAGCCCCAACCGCCTGCGCCTCAGCGAAGCCGAAATCCGCTCCGCCTTGCAATCCCTGCTGCACCTGCTCAAAGAATCGGATAGCGAATCCCTGCGGACTCTCGAAAACATGCAGCAATACGCCCTGCCGCCCGCCCTGCAAGAGCTGCTCCAAACCATTCAAACCCTGCTCAACCGCTACGAATTTGAAGAAGCCCTGAAAACCCTGCAAGAAACCGCTCCCCGCCTGGGCATCTCCCTCTAAGACCCTGCCCAAGAAAGCCACCCATGAACCTGAGCAAACCCACCATCCTCATCGTAGATGACGCGCCCGAAAATATAGACCTCCTGCGAGTCATTCTGGAGGGCGAATACCGTGTTCGGATTGCCCTGAATGGCGAAAAAGCCATAGAACTCGCCACCAATGCCCAAAACCAGCCCGATTTAATCCTGCTGGACGTGATGATGCCAGGCCTGGACGGTTACGAAGTATGCCGTTATCTAAAAACCAGCGAACTCACCCGCAAAATCCCCATCATCTTCGTCACCGCCCTCAGCGAAACCGCAGACGAAAGCAAAGGCTTTGAGTTGGGCGCGGTAGACTACATCACCAAACCCATTTCCGCGCCGGTCGTCCGCGCCCGCGTAAAAACGCAGTTATCGTTATACGACCAAAAACGCATGTTGGAAGAGCTGGTACGCGAGCGCACCGAAGAACTCTCCCACACCCAAGATGTCACCATCATCGGTTTTGCCACCCTGGCAGAGTTTAGAGACCAGGAAACCGGGGCGCACATCTTACGCACCCAGCAATATGTGCGTATTTTGGCAAAATATTTAATGATTCACCCGCGCTTCTCCGGGCTGTTAAACCAGGAATACATAGACCTTTTGTATAAATCTGCCCCCCTGCACGACATTGGCAAAATAGCCATTCCAGACCATATCCTGCTGAAGCCCGGCAAACTAACCCCCGAAGAATTTGAAATTATGAAGCAGCACACCACCCTGGGGCGTAACGCCATTGCCCGCGCCGAAGAAGCCCTGGGCAACGTGGAAAGCTCCTTTTTGAGCCTGGCAAGAGAAGTAGCCTATACGCACCACGAAAAATGGGACGGAAGCGGCTACCCTCGCGGGCTAAAAGGTGATGACATTCCCCTCTCTGGCAGGTTGATGGCGCTAGCGGATGTGTATGACGCGCTGATTAGCAAACGCATCTACAAAGGCACCATCTCCCCAGAAAAAGCGGAGGAGATTATCCAAAGCGAGAGCGGAGCGCATTTTGACCCGGACGTGGTGGAAGCCTTTTTGGACATTCGGCAGGTGTTTTGGAATATTGCCCAAAACATCCGCGACCCGCAGGACAAGCAAGGCGCTTAAGCGGCAATTTTCAGCAGCTCGCCCGCCTTCAGTTTGTGCAGTTCGCTGGCGGGGATGGAGCGCAAAACCTGGTGGGTTTGGCGGTCTACGACAAACACGGTCACTTCGTTGGTTTCGGCTTGAATGCGAAAGTGAATACTGACGTTGGAAGCAGAGTCTGTTACCGGGGCGGTTGCCTGGGGTGCAGGCTCGGCTTCTTTAACGGGGGCAGGTTTGTGCGCGGGGGCAGGGGCGGCGAGAGGGCTGAGGGGACTGCTCTCGCTGGAAAGGGGAGAAATGGCTGAAATTTTGGTCATCTTGCGCCTGCTTTCTCCAAAACATTAGCCGGAGGTATCTACCGAGGTTCCCAGGGAAATGCCCAGCCATTGCGCTGTGCGCCCCAGGTCGGCAATTTGGTTTTGATATTCCAGATATTGATAGTAGAGCGATTCTTTTCTCAGGCTGAGCGAGGCGTTGTATTTTTCCATGCGGGCATCGTAAGATTTTTGCTGGCTCTCTATGGAGGCGAGGCTGCGGGTGATGTAGCCCTGCGAGCCGGTGTAACGTGAGAGGGCGGTGTTGAGTTTGCCCATTGCCGCATCCAAAAGGGTGGAGACGGCTTTGGGGTTGGCGCTGAGTGCCTGGCTCAGTTTGGCAGAGTCCAGGGTCAGTTTCATATCTTTGTCAATCGTCAGCCCCAAATCTTCCAGGCGGGTCAGGTCGCCGGAGTAGGTACGCCCCAGGCTGTGGAGCATATCGGCGCGCAGGGCGCTGAACATGGTGTCGCCGGTGAGAGGTCCGCGCGTGTAAGTGGTGTTTGCGCCATCGGTTTTGGCAGTGGCGGAGAGTTTGCCTTTCAGGTGGGTGAGGGTACTGTTAAATTGGCTCACAAAGGTATTCACCAGGCTGGTTGCCTTATCGGCGCTGGCGC
>DYNS01000399.1 GCA_020720965.1 Anaerolinea sp.
AGCCCGCAGCCGTAGATGCCGATGGAGATGCCAACGCCTTTTTTGTTCTCCGGGGTGGATTCTTTGGCGGCTTTCTCTTTGGCGGCATGGTATAGGGGGCGGAGTTTTTCCAGCATTTCGGGCAGGGAGTAGACTTCGGGGTCTTGCCCGGTGGGGGTGGTGGAGCCGGGGCGGTAAACGTTGATGTAGCGGAATTCCAACGGGTCCATGCCCACTTTTTCTGCCAATTCGTCTACCAGGCTTTCTGAGGCGAGGAAGGATTGGGGGGAACCGTAGGCGCGGAAGGCGGAACCCCAAACGTGGTTGGTGGCAACGGTGCGCCCCATGCCGCGAATGGAGGGGATGTTGTAGCCTGCGCCGATGTATTGTGCGCCGCGCAGGGTGAGCAGGTCGCCGAATTCGGAGTAGGGACCATGGTCAACGGTCCAGTCGCTTTCCATTGCCACAATTTTGCCGTCTTTGTCCGCCGCCATCTTCAGGTCGATGAAGAAGGGCGAGCGTTTGCCGGTGTATTGCATGTATTGCTGATAGTCGTATTCCAGATAGACTGGTTTTCCGGTGGCGATGCAAGCCGCGCCGAGCAAGGCTTCCATGGTGGGGCTAAATTTGTAGCCGAAGGTGCCGCCTGCCGGGTTTTGTACCAGGCGCAGTTTTTCGGGTTCCACGCCCAAGCCGGGGGCAATCATATACAGGTGGAGATAGAGACCAATGGATTTGGAGTGAATGGTGAGGACTTCGTTTTCATCGTAGTAGGCAAAACCCATGTCCGATTCGATGGTGAGGTGCGGTTGGCGCTGCAGGTAGTAACTTGCGCTGGCAACATAAGCCGCCGATTCCATGACGGGTTTCGTCTCTGGTCCTTTGGCAATTTTTTGTTCAAAATAAACGTTGGGGGTGCCGGGGTGAATTTCGATGGCATCATCTGCCATGGCGGCGGGGGCGCTCATGTAGGCGGGGAGTTCTTCCAGTTCCACCCGCACTTTTTCGGCGGCGGCTTTGGCTTGTTCTATGGTGTCGGCTGCGACAATCGCAATGGCATCGCCATATTGGAAGACTTTGGTATCGCACAAAATCGGGCGGTCCCAGCCATCACCTTTGTTGGAGGGGAAGGTGATGAGGCCGGTGATGCGGTTTTTGCCTTTAATATCTTTGTGGGTTATCACTTTGGCAACGCCGGGCATCGTTTCGGCTTCGGAGGTGTCTATGGAAAGGATGTTGGCGTGCGAGACTTTGGCTTGTACCAGGGCGAGTTGCAGGCTTCCGGGCGGCATCTTCAATCCCAAGTCCTGACCAAAATCCAGGGTTCCGGTTACTTTGGCGGTGGCGGTGGGGCGGGGATATTTGCTGCCCCAAATTTTGCCGTCTGCGGGGAGTTTGAACTCCAGTTGTTCTTTTTCCATTTCGCCGCGCATCACTTTGGCGGCATCCATAATGCCATCCACAATTTGCTTGTAGCCTGTACAGCGGCAGGCGTTATGATGCCGGGTTAGCCAGGTGCGAACTTCCTCGCGGGAGGGGTCCGGGTTGGATGCGAGAAGAGCGTAGCCCGAAACGACCATGCCAGGCGTACAAAAACCGCATTGTGCCGCGCCGTGTGCCGCGAGAGCGGTTTGAATGGGGTGCATGTTCTCCGGGCTTCCAATGCCTTCCACCGTTAGAACATTTGCGCCATCGGCAACTTTGCTCATTTTAACCAGGCAGGAAAGGGTAAGTTTGCCATTCAGGATAACGGAACAAGCGCCGCAGTGCCCATCCTGACAGGAGACTTTTGTGCCGGTAAGTAGCATCTGTTTTCGCAGCACATCTGCCAGGCTGGTTTCGGGGTCAACGATAATTGTCTTGTTGATGCCATTAACAACGAGTGACTTTTTCAACATAGTGCCTCCAATTGCCTTTCTTTTTAAGTGAGGGGGGATGATGGGCGCTTAAACCCAAAAACGGGGAAATTAACTCTCCAAAAAAGATGGTAGCATGTTGGCTCGTCTGCTTCAATTGTTTCATTACAAACGTCACATTGAATCGTGATGTCATTCTTTGTATACTCATCCAATAACTACGGAGGAAACCCCGCCAATGAGTCCCATGCTGCGCCGCCCCCCTGGAATGGAATTAGCCCTGCTCGGTTTTTTGCGCGATGCTCCCCAACACGGCTATCAGATTTATCAGACCGTTACCGACCCGGCTGGTTTGGGGTTGGTGTGGAGGCTGAAGCAAAGCCAACTGTATGCACTCCTGACCCGGCTGGAGAAGGACGGCTACGTAACCAGTATTCTGCAGAATCAGGAGCCGCACCCCCCGCGCCGGGTCTTCAAACTGACAGCCAGCGGACGGAAAGCCTACCTGGATTGGTTGACTAGCCCCGTTTTGGTGCCGCGCCTCATCCGACAGGATTTGCTTGCCAAATTGTATTTCCTGCAAACCGATAGAGAATCTGCTTTGTTGTTGCGCTCTCGTCAGCGGGAGGTTTGTTTGCATTGGTTGGATGATTTTCAACAGCAGGCGGCGCAATATGAGCCGGGTTCTTATGGCTGGCTTACGTTTCAGTACCGCATTCAGCACATCGAGGCAATTATCGCCTGGTTGGGTGCTGAGTAAAGCGAAGTCCCTTTATAGGACAAAAACGGCGGCATTGCCAG
>DYNS01000078.1 GCA_020720965.1 Anaerolinea sp.
CGGGTAAGCCCGCCCCGGTGGGGAACTTCTTGTATTCGCCGGTGCTGTCGTGGCAGACGAGACAATCTACATTTTCCTGCACGGAAAAGTCGTAGTTTTTGTCTTTCCAGCCGTAGCCAACGTGGCAGCTGGTGCAGCGCGGTTCGTTGGATTGGATGTCGATACAGAAGTTGTTAATGAGGGTCTTCTTGCCAACGGTTTGACCGGTGGTTTCGTTGACGTATTCCCAAGTCCAGTGGGTGGTGTGCATAATTTGGTCTGCCGCGTCTGTATGGCAGGAGAGGCAGGCTTTGGTGACATCTTGCGGCGTGGCAAAGGGACCTTGCAGCGCCGGAAGTTGACTATGGTCTACCGTTGGACCGGGTTCGGGTGTGCTTACGGGGGTGGTTTCTTGGGCAGAAACCGGTTGCCCCAAAAACAAACCAGCAAGCGCGAAAGCCAGGGCAAGCCCTAACATCGCTTTGTACCAAATACGAGATGTGTGCATGAGCATTTCTCCTTGAAGGTTTATCAGCAATTCTTAATCAAAGACATTGCTTCTATTCTCATTCCTTATTTTCAGGGTTGTTTGTCAAATATATTAGTAACATTCATCACATTAAGGGATGATTAAACACCTTGATTATTATGCCCATATAAAAACAAACGAAAACGCGCATCTTTGCCAGGGCGGGCAAAAATGCGCGTTGCAGGCAAAAAACGGGAGAATTAGCGGCGGGGGAGGGGCAGGAACGCCCGCTTAAGCGGGGGCAGAGAGAGGGCAAAGAGAATCGTCATAATCCAGGCGGAGGCGAGGCACCAGGCGCAGGTCGCGCCGATGACAAACGGCTCTAAAAAGGTGAGATAGATGGAAAACGCCAAACCCGCAAAGGTCATGCCCCCCAAAGCCAGGTCTGCCAGGCGGGCGGCGGGGGCTTTGCCAAAGCGGCTGATGACCCAGGCTGCCAAGATGAGCAGGTAGCCCCCCAAGCCCAAGATGCCGATGGGTAAGACCCCAAAAAGGTAGGCATATTCGCTTTGCTGAACGGCGTTGCAATCCCCTACGGGACCGCAGACCGCCGCGACTTGTTGAGTCTCCACATAAGCGAGGTAGCCTGCCACGCCAAGCCCTACGACCGAAAGGGCGGGAAGGAGCCAGGGGTGAGAATCGCCTGGTTGAATGGCAGGGTAACGCCACAACGCGCCCAGCCCCACTGCCAGCATCAGCGCCAGGGTGAAGACCGCCAGCCCGTTGCCCAGCGGGTCGCGCCCAAAGGTCTCGGCAAGCGAGGCAGGGGCGGAGGTCTCTGGCAGGGCGGAGGAGTTTTCTTGCGGGGCGGTTTCGGGGGAGGCGGCAAGGGCTTCTTGCAGCCCCGGAATTTCTGCCCAGTCCACACCGCCCTGGGCGAGGTAGGAATCTATCAGCCCTGGCAATTGTTCGGGGATGTCGGCAGAACCCATCAGTCCGTGTTCTCCGATGACCAAAAACGGGACTCCGCCCGAGGTGAGTTCAAAATGTTTGAGGGCATCCATGTAAAGGGCTTGTCCGGCGGGTTGGGTTACGTCAATTCCCACCATTTCCAGTTTTTCACCGTAGGTTTCAAACAGGGGAGGTAAAACCTCGGTGATGACGTATTCACAATGCCCGCAGGAGGGCGAGTAAAACAGGACGGCGCGTACCACACCGGGAGGGGTGGGGGTGAGGGGTGCAAGCAGGCTGATGGCAAGGATAAGATTTGCGAGGAAGTTCATGGGGTGCCTCCTTAGAGGAAAGGTTTGTCCTCATTGTAAACCCGCTCCGGGGTTTTCTAAAACGGTTTGGAGTACAATTTGCCCATGCCGCCCCTTCTAAAATACCTCATCCGCCGCGCCCTGGTGATGCCCATTTCCGCTTTCATCATCAGCCTGGCGCTCTATGGCGGGGTGATGCTCACCCCTGCCGAGGTGCGGGCAGATTTGTATATGCCCAGCAACCTGAACCAGAACCTGACAGAAGAAGATATTGCCCGCCTGAAGGAAAAAATCATCACCCGCTATCACCTGCGCGACCCTTTCCCGATGCAGTATGCCTACTGGGTGCAGTCTATTGTGCTGGGCGAGTGGGGTTATAGCCCGTCTCTTAAGGCGGATGTGCTACCCGCGCTTTTGCAGCGCACCCCGGCAACGGTGGAATTGGCGTTTTATTCGCTGCTGCTCTTTGTTCCGTTGGGGCTTTTGGGTGGAGGGCTTGCCGGTTGGCGCAAAAACAGCCCGGAAGATTCCAGCCTGCGCCTGCTGGCTTTTATCTCCACCTCCCTGCCGCCTTTCATCCTGGCATTGATGATGCTTTCCTTTTTCTATATCGGGTTGGGATGGTTCGCCCCTGGCAGGCTCTCCAACGCCCTCGGCTACCAACTCACCCCGGAAAACTTCCGCGCCTATACCGGCATGTACACGCTGGATGGCTTGTTGAACGGGCGACCGGACGTAACCCTGGACGCTTTTCGACACCTGGCAATGCCGGTATTTACCCTGAGCCTGTATCACTGGGCAACGCTTACACGCATCACCCGCGCCAGCATGGTTGCCCAACGCGGGCAGGAATACATCATCGCCGCCCGCGCACGCGGTATTCACGGCGCTCGCCTGGTGTGGAAGCACGCCTTTCGCAACACCCTCGCCCCTTCGCTCACCTCCCTCACCCTTTCGGCGGCATCCCTGCTCACCGGCGTTTTTGTGGTGGAAATCATCTACGTTTATAACGGGGTGTCCTTCGTCATCCTGCGTGCCATGCAGGGCATTCCCGATGCCCCGGCGGTGCTGGGATTTTCGGTTTACAGTGTGATGCTCGTGCTTGGACTCATGTTCGGGCTGGATGTGCTACAAGCCCTGGCAGACCCGCGCATTCGGGAGGAAAACCTGGCATGAGACGATTCTTCTCCCGCTGGCAAAACCTGTTGGGGTTGGGGCTGGTTCTCTTCTTTGGGGTGATTGCCCTCGCCGCGCCGATTCTCTCCCCGCAGAGTGAGAAGGAACCCGGCGCTTTTCAACGCACCGAGGGGGTAAAACGCACCAAACGCGAGCCTCAGCCGCCAGAAGTTGTTGCGCCCCTGGGCAGCCTGCCAGGACAGTTAGACGTTTTCCACGCCCTGGTATGGGGAACGCGAGACGCGCTGACCTTTGGCTTGCAAGTGACGCTGGCAACCGCACTTTTTGGCGTTTTGCTCGGCGCGGGCGCGGGGCTGGTGGGTGGCTGGTTTAACAGCCTGGTCTTAAGAATCGCGGATTCCTTTCTCAGTTTTCCCCTCATTGCCGGGGTGGTGTTTTTGGAACAGTTATGGCTCAACGCCATCACCGCCTCTGGCGGGGTTTTCTTTCGCGGGCAGATGATTCAGGAGCCGGTGGGCGGAATAAGCCCTATTGAGTGGCTTTTCCTGCACACAGACGCACTCAGCGTGACGATTATTCTCTTCTCGTGGATGCCCTACGCCCGCCTCACCAATGCCATGGTGGCGGTTCTCAAACCCACCGAGTTCATTCAGGCGGCGCAAGCCTTGGGGGCAAGCCAGGCACGGATTTTGTTCCGGCATCTCATCCCCAACGCCGTTTCCCCGGCGCTGGTGCTTGCCGCCCGTGACGTGGGCGGGATGGTGGTGCTGCAAGCCACCCTTACCTTCATCGGCATCAGCAGCAGCTCGGTTTGGGGAACCATGCTGGCAATGGGCAGAGACTGGGTCATTGGACCGGATGGCGGCATTTTTCGCTACTGGTGGGTCTTTTTGCCCACAACCCTGGCTCTCACCCTCTTTGGCGTGGGTTGGAACCTGCTCGGCGATGGCTTAAGCGACCTTCTCGACCCGCGAGAGTAAAGTGGCAAGTGGTAAGTGATAAGTGACGAATGACAAACAACTACCGGACGAAAAGATAAAACCCCATGCCTACCCTCCCCGAACTCCTCCACAGCCTGCAAACCCTGCAAAACGACCCCCTCGCCCATGCCGGGACGAATATCGTCATCAGCCGGGGCAACCCGCAAGCCCGCATTTTACTTGTCGGCGAAGCGCCGGGACCGCAGGAAGACAAAATTGGCAAGCCTTTTGTGGGTCCCGCCGGACAAATGTTGGATAAAGTGCTGCAAGCCGGTGGTTTTGACCCGGAACAGGATGTTTACATCATCAACTCCGTTTTTCGGATGCCGCCGGGGGAGGCAGGAAAAAACTTTCGCAAGCCGAATGATGCCGAAATTGATTTTTACCGCCCGTTTGTGTTCTCATTTATCGAAATTTGCCAGCCCCTCATCATCCTGCTGACCGGGAACGTAGCCAGCCAATCGGTTTTGGGTAAGACTGGAATCACCTCCCTGCGCGGGCAGTGGTTTCAGGTGCAGGGACATTGGACAATGCCCATTTTTCACCCCTCCTACCTGCTGCGGAATCCGTCTAAAGCGCCGGGTTCTCCCAAATCGCTGATGTGGACGGATATTCAGGAAGTGAAGCGCAAGTTCGACTCGCTTCAGTAACGCCCCTGGGCAATGCTCCAAAAGCGCTCGCCGCGCCGCGAAACGGGTTGAATGCGCCCCTGGTCTTGTAAGCGCCCAAGCAGGGCAGCGCCTTCTTCGGCTGTCCACTTTGTGAGGGTGGCAAGCAGGTCTTTTTCTCGCATGGGGTGACGAGTGAGAATATCTATCAGCGCCTCGGCAACGTCTGAGTCGCCGGAAAGGCTGAAAGCGCCGCCGGTTTCTGCGATGATGCGGGCGCGCCTGCCCAAAAGAAACTGGGCTCGCTGGAGGGCTTCTTCAGATGCCGGTTCCACCCAGGGTTCGGCGGGCGGGCGGGTGGGCAAGAGCAGGTGAACTTCATCGGGGGAGATGGTTTCCAGGGCAGCGGAAAGCGCTTGCAGGTCGCGCAGCCCGTCATTTATCCCCTTAATGAGCATGACTTCCACCCATAACTGCCCGCCATATTCGGCGCGGAAGTCGCGTAAGCCTTGCAGGAGTTGGGGAAGGCGCAGGGAGGCGTGCGGACGGTTGATTTTACGGTACAGACGTTCGCTTGCGGCATCCAGGCTGGGCAGGACGGCATCGGCGGCGAGCAGGTCGCGGCGAACCTGGGGCAGGTGCAGGAGAGCGCCATTGGTGATGACGGCAACCGGCAGTTCCGTCTCTTGTTTGACGGCGTTGATGAGCCAGCCCAGCTCACTGTGCAGGGTGGTTTCGCCGGAACCGACGAAAGTGACCCAATCCACTGCGCCGGGGGGCAGGGCGGCGATGGCTTCTTGCAGTTGCTCCAAAATTTGCACTCGCGGCACGTATTCGCGCCGCTCCAGCGTGAAGGGGGAGGTGCGCCCTAATTGGCAGTAGACGCAGTTCCAGTTGCAGGTCTTAAAGGGGACAGGGTCTATGCCGAGGGAGTTGCCCAAACGCCGGGAGGGGACGGGACCAAAGACGGTTTTCATTTTAGTTGAGGGAGAAACTGGCGCAAAACTTTGCCGGGCGCAAGCGGCTTGGCAGGTTCACCTTGCCCGCTTTGCGGCGGGCGTAGGCACAAGCGGCATCGAAGAGCCGCCAGGCTTCGGCTTCCGGCAGGGAATACAGGTCACAAAACAATACGCCCTGTTGCAGGAGGAAATCCGCAATCAGGGCGCGTTCCAGGGTAGATTGAGGCAAAACGGGCACAAAACCACTGAGATTTGACATACTGCCTCCAATGACCAACACGGCTTGAACCATATCTCATTGCTGGAAAAGCCCTCAGCCCAATCCCGGTGAAAGAGGGGCTGGGCTGACTGCTGACACTACCTACCGACACTGACACTATCCATGTCCGTGCGCCACGCTTTCGTCACAGGGGGCGGCTTCCTTCAACTTGCCGCCGAGGAAGTTCTCCAGCGCCTGGCGCACTGTTCCGCTGGCGCCGGTTGCCGCCTGAATACCAACCTGCTCGAAGAACTGAATGGCGCGCCCGCCCATCCCGCCGCTGAGCATAACGTTGGCGTTCTGCTGTTTGATGAAGCCGGGAACCTGTCCGGGCGCGTGTCCATCCACAAAGGGGTTGGCAACGCCCTGCACAGCGGTCACTTCGCCGTTTTCCACATCCACCAGAATAAAGTAGGGCGCGTGTCCAAAGTGTTGGGCGACTGCGCTTTCGAGTCCGTTGTTGTTTTCTGCGGTCACTGCAATTTTCATGTTAAAACTCCTCGTTAAGTATTTTTTCCAAATCTTCTGCCATCACATACCCCTCGACGGCGATTTCTTGTGATTTTACTCCCGGCACACTTGCTACAGCGGCGCGGATATCCAAAGCCAACGTCACGGCGATGGGACAGACAAACGAAGACGGGCGAAAGGTGTAGCGCACCTTGCCCAGCAAATCCGCCCACAGGTTTTCCACCAGGCGCATTCGCACAACGTCCGTGTTTGTCTCCGGGTCCATGACGGTTTTTAGTTTTTCGAGAATGGCGGTTTCGAGGTCGGTCATAGGGTTTCAGGTTTCAGGGGTCAGGTTTCAGGTGTCAAGTGTCAGGTTTCAGGTGTCAAGTGTCAGGTGTCGGATTTCAGGTGTCAGGTGTCGGGTGTCAGGTGTCGGGTTTCAGGTGTCAAGTGTCAGGTGTCAAGTGTCAGGTTTAAGGTTGGGGGAGAAGCGCGGCGGCGACTTGCTCCCAAATTTGGCGGATGGCTACGCTGGCGGGGGCATCCGGCTGAAAGGCGGTGACGGCTTCCCCGGCGACCATGGCGCTGGCTACCGTCAAATCGAAGGGAATCTGCCCGACGGTTGGGATGCCCTGCTGGCGGCAGAAGTCTTCAATCTGCGCCGCGCCCTGCGGATAAATATCCGCCTTGTTGATGGCGACCAACGCCCGCACGCCGAAATGCTTCAGCGTATCCAGCGCCCTTTGCATATCGTGAACGCCGGAGACGGTCGGCTCGGCGACAATCAGGGCTAAATCCGCGCCAGAAGCGGCGGAGATGACCGGGCAGCCGATTCCGGGGGGACCATCCACGATGACGAGTTGGCGGTCTTCGTCCAGGGCTTGCAGGCGGGCGCGCTGCTTGACCAACGTCACCAACTTGCCGGAATTCTCCTGCCCCGGCAGCAGGTTGGCATGGTAGAGCGGTCCATAGCGGCTTTCGGAAAAGTAAAACTTCCCGGCTATCTGCTCCTGCATGGTGATGCTGCCCGCCGGGCATTGATAGATGCAGGCTGCGCAGCCATCGCAGGCGATGGGGTCAACGGTGTAAACGCCAGCGTGGGCGGAGATTGCGTCAAAGCGGCAGACCTGCTCGCAGATGCCGCAGCCCATACACGAATCCGAGTCGATGACGGCGACCTTGCCGCCCTTGAAATCCTGCTCTTCGCGCAGGGTCGGCTGAAGGATGAGTTCCAGATTGGCGGCATCCACGTCCGCATCCGCCAAGATGACCTGCCCGGCAAATTTACCCTGACTGGCAAGGTGGGCAAAGGCGGCGGTGACGCTGGTCTTGCCGGTTCCGCCTTTGCCGCTGAGGATGATGAGTTGTTTCATGCGTTCACTCTCGCGGTGATGGTTTGCAGCAGGGCTTCAAAGCGCGGGCGATATTCCGGCGCGGCATCCACCAGAGTCCTGCCGCTGGCAATGGCTTCGGCGAAGCGCCGTTCCATCGGGATTCGCAGCAGGATGGGAAGACCGGCTTCGGCGCAGTAGGCTTCGATGGCGTTATCGCCGATACCATCGCGGTTCACTATCACGCCGGCGGGGATGCCGAGTTCGCGGGTCACGTCCGCCACTTGTTTCAGGTCATGCAATCCGAAGGGAGTCGGCTCGGTGACGAGGAGGGCATAATCCGCGCCGCGAATCGATTCCACCACCGGGCAGGATGCGCCGGGCGGCGCGTCCCGAATCTCCACCCGGAACGGTTGCGCGGGGGCGGCTTTCTTCAACTGGCGGATGATGGGGACTGCCATCGGTTCACCCACGTTCATAATGCCGTGCGCGAAATCCACGCCCCCGGCGAATCCGCTTTCGAGAACGCCCATCACATCCAGCCTTTCAGTGATGGCGCGCTCCGGGCAGTTGAGGGTGCAACTGCCGCAGCCGTGACAAAGTTCCGGGAAGACGAGGGTGCGCTTGCCAACAACGGCAATGGCGTGAAATTCGCAGACTTCGGCGCAGCGTCCGCAATGGGTACAGAGGCTTTCGTCCACCACCGGCAGCAGAATGCCGACTTCCTGACGGGTATCGAGTTGGGGTTGGAGGAAGAGGGCGGCATTGGGCGCTTCCACGTCACAGTCGAGGAAGCGGGTCGCATCCCCGGCGACCAGCGCCAGACTGGTGGCGACTGTCGTCTTACCTGTTCCGCCTTTTCCGCTGGCAACGACCACGCGCATTAGTGATGTCCCCCGTGATGCCCTTCGTGGGTGGCGGCTTGGGCTTGAGTCAGTTTTCCGGCGCGGAAAAGTTCCAGCACGGCGGCGGCGGTTAGGCTTTCGCCGGTGGGCGCGAGGTACATCGCAACGCCCGCCGGGGAGAGGGTATCGAAGGCGTTGGGTCCATACGCGCCGCTGACTACCGCCTGTGCGCCCAATTTGGCGACAAATTGCGCCGCCTGCACGCCCGCGCCGCCAGAGGCGGACAGGGCAGGGTTTTCGTGAACCGTCCATTCACCGCTTTCGCTATCCACCACGCAGAAGGCGGCGGCGCGCCCGAAGCGCGGGTCGAAAGCGGATTGGAGGGAGTTACCGGTAATAGAGATGGCGAGTTTCATGATTCTCCAGAGGGTTAGAGAGTAGAGAGTAGAGAGTAGGGATGCAAATACCAAGTATCTACTCTCTACTCTCAAATATCTTATTTACTGGCATCCAGCCGTTCGGTCAGTTTCTCGATGGCGATTTGCAGTCCGCTCAGTTGGGTTTGCAGCCAGGATGTGTTCTGAACGTTTCCGCCCAGCCCGCGCCCTACGCCCATACCCATCCCGCGTCCGCTTCCACGTCCGCGCCCAAAGCCGCCGCCGAATCCGCCTTGTCCATTGCAGTTCCCAGCGCCGCGCCCCGTGCGAGGTCCTTGTCCGTTAGGTCCAGTTCCGTCTTGTTGTGGCATTTGTATCTCCTTTTTTATGCCGATGCTTTACTTCTTCTTGACAGCCTCGTAGGCTGCTTCCAACACTTCCAATTCCCTGCGGCGTTGGCGCAGGGCGGCAATCCAATCCGCGAGGGTGATTTCACCTTGCGGGGTAATGGTGTAGATGCGGCGCTGCGGTCCCAGGCTTGCATCGCCCCAGGCGCTGCTCACCAGCCCGGCGGTTTCCAGCTCGCGCAGGGCGCGGTACAGGATGCTGATGTCCATCTCCTCGGTTTGGATACCAAACTGCTGCAAGCCGTCCATCAGGCTGTAGCCGTAACCCGGCTCGCGGTGCAACAACACCAGCAAACAGGATTCGAGAAAAAACATTTTGCGTCTGCCGCCGCCGCGAGGAAAGCCGTTGGGCATGAAAGCTCCTTTTGTCTATAGTGTATCCAACTATAGACAAAATATCAATAGAGAAGAATGTCACCAAAAGAATATGACGCGCCTACCCGCCCTCCGCGTCTGATACTTAAAAATCAGCCAATGTGTTTAATCGAGGGAAATTCTGCAAAATGGCGTTGTACCGGCGCGCGAGATTGGTTGGGAGTTTGCAACACCAGCACAAAAACCGCCCTTTCTTCAAAGGGGTTGCGCCAAATATGCGGCAAGGTGGCTTCAAAGATGAGAAAATCGCCTTTTTCCAAAAGGTAGGCTTTGCCGTCAATCCAATACTCCAGCCTGCCCTCCTGACAGCAAACAAACTCCTGCCCGGAATGCACAACCGGCTGCTCCCCACTGCTGGCGTGCGGCTCCAACTCCACCCGAAAAGGCTCCACTTCCTGCCCGCTCAGGTGTTTACCGACCCCCTCAATCCGCAATCCGTTCCCCACAATCACCGGTCTTTCATGCGACTTGACGAGCAGCACATCCGAATCGTACTCATCATCAAAAAAATAACTCACCTTCACATTCAACGCCCCTGCCAGGCTCTGAATGGTGGAAACGCTAGGAGAAATCTCATTTCTCTCAATGAGGCTGACCGAGTTAATCGAAATCCCCGCCATCCCCGCCAAATCACGCTGAGAGAGATGCCGTTCTGTTCGCAAATTGCGTAAACGCTCGCCAAGAGTCATGG
>DYNS01000002.1 GCA_020720965.1 Anaerolinea sp.
CCGAAAACGCCGCCCGCGCCGCCCAAGAGATTGCCCTCCCCGCCCCCGGCGCAACCGTGTTAACAGAAGGCAACGTTCACCAGATGATTGCCAACGCCAGCGTAGTCATCACCCAACAATCCACCGCCACCTTTACCGCAGTGGGACTAAACAAAGAAACCCACACCTATTTGGACGTTTCCGAACTACGCCGGCTCCTCCCCATTCAAAACGGCGGCATGTCGGCATACTACATCGCTTCTATTGCGAGGCGGGTTCTGCATACCCCCATGCACATCCTCGAACAAATCCGTAAGGGCTACCGCCCCCGCCCCCGTTGGGAAAAAGCAGACGCCTTCTAATCCCGTTTGGCGCGTATAATATCGACATTCCTCCCACCCCCAGAAAGGACGCGCCTCATGCAATTTGTAGATTTATCCTCCACCATCGCCAACAGCCCGGAGGGAACCCCTCCCTATCTGCGTACCGAGATTGCCTACAGCGCCCATGCCGAAGGCGCTGCCCAAGCCCAGGCACTCCTCAAAGTCCCGCCGACCGTTTTCCGCCACAGCGAAGGGTGGGCGACTGAAACCATCAAAAACCTCGGCACTCACGACTCCACCCACATAGACGCGCCCTGGCACTACAACAGCCAAATTCAGGGCGAACCCGCCGCCACCATAGACCAATTACCCTTGGAATGGTTCTTTGGCAATGGCGTAGTCTTGGATATGTCTCACAAAGCCGATGGCGAAGCGATGGACGTAGCCGACATTGAACAGGAACTTACCCGCATCGGGTACACCCTCAAACCGTTGGATATTGTCCTCGTCCGCACCGGGCGCGACAGCCTCTACAACCAACCCGACTACCTCTTTCACGGTCCCGGCGTGACCGCCGCCGCCACACGCTGGCTCTTCGAGCAGGGCATCCGCGTCATGGGCATCGATGCCTGGGGCTGGGACCAACCCCTGGACAAACAAGCCCGCGAAGCCCTCACAACTGGCAAAGACGGCGTTTTTTGGGCAGCCCACCAGGTGGATTTACCCTACGCCCAAATTGAGCGCCTGATGAACCTGGCGGCTCTGCCCTCCTTTGGCTTCCAAGTCTCCTGCTTCCCCCTAAAAATTAAAAACGGCAGCGCCGGACCCGCCCGCGTAGTCGCCATTTTGCCCTAAAGAAAAAAGAATCAAAAAAGCGCGGAGATGAACTCCGCGCTTTTTGTTTTGGCTCAGACCACAATATTAATCAGCCGTTTTTGCGCCACAATTACTTTCTTGGGCGTTTTACCTTCCAAATGGCGCTTCACCGCCTCGCTTGCCAGCGCCAGCGCCTCAATTTCCGCTTCGCTCGCCTCCGCCGGAACAGTGAGCCTATCCCGCAATTTACCGTTCACCTGCACAGGGATGGTAATTTCATCGTCTTTGGCGGCTGCCTCATCCACCTCGCGCCAGGGCTGCGCGTGAATGCTATAGGGCTTGCCCAGGGCTTCCGTCCACAATTCTTCGGCAATGTGCGGGGTCACAGGAGCCATCATCAGCAGGTACACTTCCAGGGCTTCGCGCCAGGCAGCCGCATCCGCATTTGCCGCCTCGCGGGCTTTGTACATTTCGTTCAGCAAAGTCATCAGCCCGGAAACAATGGTGTTGAACTCGAATTCCTGATAATCGCGGCTGATTCGCTTCAGCGCCTGATGCACCTTCCGGCGCAGCTCGCGGGAGCCTGCTTCCGTACCCGCGCCGACTCTGCCCTCAGAGAGGTCACCCGCCACCTCCGTCATCAAAGTCCACACCCGGCGCACCCAGCGCACCGTGCCTTCAATACCCTTACTATCCCAGGGAGCGCCCATATCCCAACGCGCAAAGAACATCAGGTAAGCGCGGACAGTATCCGCGCCATAGACGCTCACCAGGTCATCCGGCGCAATCACATTCCCCTTGCTCTTAGACATCTTATCGCCATCTTCACCCAACACCATGCCCTGGTTACGTAATTGCACCATCGGCTCTCGCCCTTTGGTGATACCGGCATCGCGCATGGCTTTGTGGAAGAAGCGGGTGTACATCAGGTGCATGTTGGCATGTTCAATGCCACCGGTGTAGGTATCAACCGGCATCCAGTAATCGTACTCTTGCGGGTCAAAGGGACCCTTGTCGTAGGTGGGAGAGAGATAGCGCAAGTGATACCAGGACGAACACATAAAGGTATCCATCGTATCGGTTTCCCGCTCGGCTGCCCCGCCGCAAACCGGGCAGGCGGTGTTCTTCCAGGTCGGGTGCAGTTTCAGTGGGCTTTCACCGGTGGGCTTCCACTCCACATCTTCCGGCAGAGTGATGGGCAACTGCTCCTCCGGAACAGGGTTCCAGCCGCATGTCTGGCAGTGAATCATCGGGATGGGCGAACCCCAATAGCGCTGACGGCTTATCAGCCAGTCGCGCAGTTTGTAGGTGACTGCCAGTTTGCCAATGCCCTTTTCTTCCAGCCAACCCGCAACCGCCAAAATACCGGGGTTTTCTTTGCCTTTTTTGTCGTTCACCTGCGTTCCGCTAAACCGAGCAGAGTTCACCATCACGCCCCCGCCGGTATAGGCTTCGGTCATGGTCGCTCCGTCCAGGTCGGGTTCGCCTTCGGGTTGAATCACCGGGATGATGGGCAGGTTAAATTTTCGGGCAAAAGCAAAATCGCGCTCATCGTGGGCAGGCACAGCCATAATTGCGCCCGTGCCGTAACTCATCAGCACATAATCCGCCACCCAAACAGGGATTTTCGCCCCGTTGACCGGGTTAATGGCGTAACCGCCGGTAAATACGCCGGTTTTTTCCTTATCGACTGCCTCGCGCTCAATGTCGCTTTGGCGGGCGGCTGCCAGTTTGTAGGCATGGATGGCGGCTTTATTCTCCGGGGTGGTCAGCACATCCACCAGCGGGTGTTCCGGCGAGATGACCATAAAAGTCGCACCCCACAAAGTATCTGGTCGGGTGGTGAAGATGGTCATTCGATATTCGTTATTGGATGCTCCGGCTTTTGATGTATCGTTTATCGAATCCGGGGCAATCTCAAAGTAAACTTCCGCGCCTTCGCTTTTGCCAATCCAGTTGGTTTGCAGCACCCGCACCCGCTCGGGCCAATCCATGCCCTCGTAAGAAAGCAGGTCATCCGCGTAGGAGGTGGTTCTAAAGAACCACTGCTCCAGGTCTTTTTTGATGACCGGGGTGCTGCAACGCTCACAATGGCGGTCATCGCCCCAAACCTGCTCTCGCGCCAGAGTAGTATTACAATGCGGGCAAAAATCCACCGGCGATTTTTTGCGGTACGCCAACCCGTTTTTATACAGTTGGATAAAGAACCACTCCGTCCACCTGTAATACTCAGGCTCACTGGAGACGGCTTCGCGCCGCCAGTCGAACATTGCCCCCATGGAGCGCAGTTGCTGACGCATCCGCACCACGTTATCGCGGGTGCGAATCATCGGATGAATGCCGCTTTTAATGGCGGCATTTTCGGCGGGCAGCCCAAAAGCGTCAAACCCCATCGGAAAAAGGACGTTGTACCCTTTCATCCGCATATACCTCGCCCGCGCATCCGAGGGGGTCATGGCATACCAGTGACCGATGTGCAGGTCGCCGCTGGGGTATGGCAGCATGGTGAGGGCGTAATACTTGGGTTTAGAAGGGTCTATGTTGGCATGGTATAGCCCATCGGCTTCCCATTTTTGTTGCCATTTTGCTTCAATTTCTTTGTGATTGTATGCTTTGCTCATTCATGCCTCGTTTAGAATAAAAAAAGCCTTCGTCCCACACTGGGACGAAGGCAAAACTTCGCGGTACCACCCGGTTTCGACAGTTTTCACTGCCGCACTTTGGTTGCGATAACGGGCAAACCCGGTGCAGGCTACCCGCGCCCTGGGGCGCATATCACCGACACAGCCCCCCAAAAAGGGGATGATAAGCGAGTTCAGCCTGTGCGCTCCCTATGGGCGCTGCGCTGGGCTTTCACCTCGCTTTCCCAACTCGCTAAAGGGATGGCTTACTACTCTTATCCTGGCTTTTAAGCGCAGAACAGGCTTGCGCCTGTTCTGTTTTGTTGTGTGGACCCAGAGGGATTCGAACCCTCGGCCTCCTCAATGCCATTGAGGCGCGCTCCCAACTGCGCTATGGGCCCATCTTTTTGCTCAAGGCGAAGCCGATTTTACAACACCTTTTGGGTTTCGTCAATAAAAATGTCCGATTTTGGTCTCGGTTGAAAACCATCCGGCGCTAGAATCGCGAGAGCCGGGGACGCCGACCCCGGCTCTCTCAAAAGGAGGAGAAGAGAAATCACCTTACGCCAATACTTTATCATGCTGCGCGTAACATAACTTGACGTTTCCCCTACGCTTGCCCTACGCTTGCCCATCATTACAAAAGTGCAAACCCAACCGTAAGATTACCGCTATAATGCCCGCATGAACCCAAATTTTGTAAAACCTACCTATCAGTATGGCGGCTTTGCCAGCCTGCCTGGCATTATCAGCGGTTTGTTTAAGCAGCAAAACCCTTTTCCGGTTGCCCTGCAAGGCGAGTACGATAACGTCATCCTCGGCTTTGTGGATGGATTTGGGTGGAGGCACATGCAGACCTTTGGAACGCACCCGCTCCTTCAGCGCTTTGGGCGCGAGGGCGCTGCCGAAAAGTGGACATCCCAATTTCCCTCCACCACCAGCGGGCATGTGACCTGCATCCACACCGGTTTGAACGTGGGGGAAAGCGGAGTCTTTGAGTGGAATTACTATGAGCCGCTGCTGGATGCAATGATTGTCCCGCTTTTGTTCTCTTTTTCCGGCACGGTGGAACGCGACCAGTTAAAGCAGACCGGCATCAGCCCCAAAGCCTTGTACCCATCCCAAACCCTTTATCAGACCCTGAAAAAGCAAAAGGTGAAGTCGCAGGTGTTTCAGCACCGGGAATACACGCCCTCCACCTATTCCGACCTGGTTTTTCGGGGCAGCAAGGCGCGGGGGTTCAAATCACTGCCAGAGATGTTCATCAATCTCGCGCAGGCGGTGCGCGATGCGGAAGGGAAGAATTATTTTTTCTTCTACTACGACAAAATCGACTCGATTAGCCACGAATACGGTCCCGCCTCGCCGCAGGCACAAGCCGAAATTGAGATGTTTCTCTTCTCATTGGAGCGTTTCCTCCTGCAAAATGTACCCGCCAAGGGGCGCACCCTCCTGCTTCTCACCGCCGACCATGGGCAGGCGGAGGTGTACCCGGAGACGACCATTTACCTGAATCAGGCTTTTCCCGGCATAGAGCGCTTCATCAAAACCAACCAGGCGGGGCAGTTGCTCGTGCCGGGCGGCTCCTGCCGCGATTTGTTCACCTACATTCACGAAGATTTGCTGGATGAAGCCCATCAAATGGTAAGCGAAGGCTTGCAAGGCAAAGCAGATGTGCTAAAAACCGAAGAGCTCCTCCGCGATGGTTATTTTGGTCCCGATGTTTCGGCGCGGCTGCGCGAGAGGGTGGGCAACCTGTATATTCTGCCCTACCTGGGCGAGGCGGTTTGGTGGTACGAGAAGGGCAAGTTCGAGCAGAAGTATTACGGGCATCACGGCGGGCTTACCCCGCAAGAGATGGAAATTCCGCTTTTAGGGTTAAGGCTCTAAGGCTCAAAACCCAGTTCCGAGAGCAATTTTCCCTCGGTCTTTCTGCCCCTGTCCCCCAGCAGTTCGCGCCAAAACTGGTCATCGTAGCGGCGCGAGCGCACGGGCAGGGGCATTGGCACGCCCCAGCCCAAAAGCAGGACTTCTTCTTTGGGTTGCAAACGCGCCAGCATCCCGCGCAGTGAATCTCTACCGGAAAGACCGGAGAGAGCCGCCTGAATATCCAGGTCGTCCCCCAGCCAGCCGCAGATGCGGGTTCCGAGTTGAGACATCACCTCGTCATAAATTTGGGAGGGGCGCTGGTCCACAATCAGCAGGGTGACGTAATATTTGCGGAGTTCCCTGGCAATGGTGGCGAAGGCTGTTTGAGCAGCCATCTCCCGGCTGAGTAGTTTGTGGGCTTCTTCCACCACAATCACCAGAGGGTGAGGTTCTCTGGCAAAAGACTCGCCGCGTGAGCGAAACTGATTGGTGCGCTCTTCCCAGGCAGCGCGGATTTTGCGGGTGAGCAGGTTGGAGACGAAGAGATAGTCTAAATCTTGTTCGTAGTCGCCAAACGAGAGGATGACATGCTGACCGGCATCCAGGGCGCGGATAATTTCGGCAACGCCATCCTGGGCGGGGGTTTCCACCAGGTAGGGCTTCTCAAACAGACGGCGAAGTTTGTCGTGCAGGGCTTCGGCTGCCATCACGTTTACGCCGCTTGCCAGCGCCCAGGCAGCGACACTCTCCGGGTGGGGAATCTTCTTCACTTTTCCGGTGCGCTCGTCTTCCAGTTCCACTTCTTCGCGGTTCATGGCGCGGAATTTGGCAAACCATCCGGTGCGGAAACTGCTGAAGAGGGCGCTCAGGACAGTGGGGGAGGTGTCGCGCAGGTTTAGTTCCCGGCTCAGGGTTTCCACATCTCCGGTGTGAATTTCGCTCAGGGGGATTTCCAGGTTAAAGGAGGGGACTTGCCCCCGAATCTTTGCTCCGGCTCCCAAGCCAACGACCTGTACCCGGCTCTGGAATTTGGATTTTAGCCCGATAACGCGCATTTTCGTATCGGAGGCAATGTCGTCGAAACCGTATTCGTTGTGCATATCCAACACCAAAACGGAGGCTTTGTTATGGTGCATTAAACCCGCCAGTACAATGCGGGTGAGGAAGGATTTTCCCGTGCCGGTTGCGCCAAACACCCCGGCAGAGCGTTGCACAAATTTATCCAGGTTGATGCAAACGGGATGCCCCTGCTCGCGGGTGTAGCCAATGATGAAGTTCCCGTCTTTGTCGGGGTCGCCAAAAATGGCGGCGATGTCTTCCTGGTTGGCAAGGAAAACCTCGGCGTGATGTTGAGGGACGGTTTTGACGGGGATGGGGCGCGGGTCTTCGGGGTGTTGGCTGCGCCAGGTTTTGTATTCGGCGGAGGCGGGGTCGGGTCCGCGCTCCAGCATAAGAGCGGGGAGGATTTCTGCGTTGGTGTAAAGGGTTTGCCCGTGCAGGGCTTTTGCCAGGGCAGGGGGCAGGCGGCTTTCGGTTTGCTCGTCCGCAAAGCGGGGGTCGGTTGCGCCGAGTTGCAGGTCTGTAACCAGCCCGTAAAAGCGATAGTCGCCGCTATCCGCCACCACAAAGCCGCCTTCTTGCACGCTGAGGGGGTTGACGGTGAGGCGGGCAGAGAAGGATTCTTTTAGCCCGCCACCGATGATGTAGCCGATTTTTTGGTTTGTGCTCATAAAATTAAACCTTTGGGGTTACAGGGCTTCGCCCAGGGCGCTGAGGACGCTCATCAGGGTTGGGTAGTCGTCTCGCAGAAGGGTGATGACTTCTTGCACGGCTTTTTCCTTCCAGGCGGGGGGTTGAACCTCGCCCGCAAGCCGCAGATGGGCGGCGAGAACTTCGCCAATGGGGGCATCGGCGGCGCGGAGGATGTGCCGGAAATAACCAAATCTGCCCGCGCCGGTGAACTGAATCAGTTCCTGGGCATCACACAGGGAAATGGCATCCAGGCTGAGGGGAGGGCGGGGCGGCAAAAGGTGGAAGATGCGTCCCTGCGCCTGATACCCCACCGAAAGTACCGACATTTCCACCGGAACAATCCGGCGCTCGCGGTTATCGCGCATCACCTCCGCCGAAACATTTTCGGCGGTGACGAGTTGGCGCACCAGCCCGTCATCGTCTATGTGGATGTCGGTGATGAGTCCGTAGATGGTGTAATCCTGCCCCGGGTTGGGGCTGGCGCTGACGAGCGCCCCCAAAGAGGGGACATTGAATTGGGAGACAGAGCAACCGGCAACGAACCCGGTTGTTCCGGCGCGAAGCAGGCGACCGATTTCTAGCGAAGTGGGCATGGGGTTTGTCCTAATAACTGCGTTTGCCGGGCAGGTCTTTGGCAGATTGCTTGAAGGATGTTTCGTCCATCTCTGCCCCGGCGCGGGTCATCTCTAACTGAAGCATTTTCTCTACCTGATATTTTTCCTCGTGGGTGACGACCGCCGTTTCGTGGGCGCGGTGCAGGAGATAAGGATAGGGCTTGGAGCCCATCATGCGGGCTTGTTCCACCAAAACGGCGTGCAGGGCGTTAATTTTTTGGGGGTCATCCGCCACCCATTGAGGAATTTCCACCCGCGCCAGCCAGGGGTGTTGAGCGCTGCCGACATTGAGATAAAAGAAATGCAGAGCAAGGTCGCCGCTGTATTCTTTTTTGGTTTTGGATTGCAAGGCAAATACGGCAGAACGCTGACCGCCTTCCAGCAAGGGGTTATGTTTTTCGCCAAAGAGCCAGCGGTCGGTTACGCCGCGAAAGGGATGCTCGTTGCGCGGGGCTTTTTGTTTTTGGGGGTCGGCGCTCAGTTGCAAAAGTTCCAGCAGGCGCACAACCAGGTCGGCGGAGGGCTTGTCCACGTACCCGGCGGTGGTGACTCCGTTGCTTTGCAGGCGGGAGAGGACGGTTTTGTAGGTTTGCAGGCTTTTGCCAAAGGAGGCGTCTTGCGCGTCTTTTGCGCCCCAGAGTTCGATGGGACCATCCGTAAAGGTGATGACGGGGGCAGGGTACTGGCTGGAGAGTTCGTCCAGCTTGCGGCGCTCGTCCAGGTCGCGGCGCAGGGCGAGGAGTCCTTCGGTGAGTGGGTTGCCTTCCGGGGTGAAGAGTTCGTCTTCGTAGAGCAGTTGGCTATCTGTTACGATTTTGGGGGCGCTGCCGGAACCAACTTGCAGGATGATTGCCCCGACATTGACCAGCCCATATTGCACCGCGCCGTGCCTATCCGGGTAGATTTGAGAGCCATCGGCGGCGATGATGGTTGCGTTTAACGGCGAAACAGGCGCAGGGTGGTGGGCATCCAGGGCTTCGTGGCGGGGGAGAGCGCAGCGGGTGGAGGGGTCTGCTTCGGTGGCGGCTTCTACAGCGGCGCGAAGAGTATCCAATTCCCCGGCGTAGGTGCGGAAGAGGGCGCGGGCTTGGCGGCGGCGTTCTTCCAGGCGGGCGTTGCGCTGCCGAAAGGTTGCGCCGATTTCTTGTATTTTGGTGTAGATTTGTTGGAAGTCCAGGCTCATAGTTTAGAACATTTGTTAGATTTTAACCGATTTCGCTTGTTTGGGGAACTTTTGGAGGCGATGGGGCGTTTAGGGAGAGAACAGTTTATTTCACAAAAGGAGAAAAAAACAATGCGTAACAAATTTCTATTCGTTCTTATTTTGGCGGCTGCCCTGGCTTTAAGCGCCTGCGGAGCCGCTCCCCAGGCGGCGCGGACGGTGAGCGTGAGCGGGG
Organism: Anaerolinea sp.; assembly: GCA_020720965.1. Classification (GTDB taxonomy): domain Bacteria; phylum Chloroflexota; class Anaerolineae; order Anaerolineales; family Villigracilaceae; genus UBA5195. The sequence goes on from DYNS01000002.1 coordinate 9,372, forward strand.
TTGGCGAGGTGGCTTTGCAACCGGATATTGCTCACATTTACATTGGCGTGCATACCGAGAATAGCAGCGCAACCCAGGCCGTTGCCGAGAATAATGCCAGCGCCCAGGCGTTGATTGCGGCGCTGACGGCGGCGGGGGTTGCGCCGGAGGATATCCGCACCAGCAATTTCTCTATCTGGATGAATACCCCCTATGGCACGGACGGGTTGCCCGCTTCGCCAGTGTATGTGGTAGATAACCTTGTGTACGTCACAACCAGGGATATTGCCGGGCTTGGCAGCCTGTTGGATGCTGCCGTGCAGGCGGGCGCGACCAACATCAACAGTATTGAGTTTGATGTGGCGGATAAGACAGCGGCGCTTGCCCAGGCGCGGAGTGCAGCGGTGCAGGCTGCCGCCCAGCAGGCGCAGGAATTGGCAAAAGCCGCCGGAGTGACGCTTGGGCAGGTTCAATCCATTGAATACTTTGATGCAGAGCCTTACCCCATGTATGCCAACCGGGCAATGGGCGGGGGCGCGGCTGCAGAAGTACCCATCAACCCCGGCACGATGCAGGTTTCCGCTACGGTGACTCTCTCTTACGAAATTAAGTAGCGCAACAAGCTCCAACCCAACCCGCCCCCAGGGAGGATTTTCTCCCCAGGGGCGGGTTTTTGATGGTTTGGATGTAATTTATTTGATGCGTTCTGCCACAATCTCCGCCACGTCTTTGACGGGTAAGCCGTTTTCTTCGGCTTTGCTGGCATCTGTCAGCATGGTGAGGCAGAAGGGGCAGCCGACTGCCAGGGTTTCAGCGCCGCTGGCTTTGGCTTCGGCGTAACGGGTCTGGTTCACGCGGGCTGTGCCGGGCTCTTCTTCCTTCCACATTTGGGCGCCGCCTGCGCCGCAGCAGAAGGATTGGGCTTCGTGATGGGGCATTTCCGTCAGGTTGGCTCCGGCGGATTGGAGGGCAAGGCGAGGGGCTTCGTACACGCTGTTGTGCCGCCCCAGGTAGCAGGGGTCGTGGAAGGTGAGGGAGGCGGGTTCGGCGTCCAATTGCAGTTTTCCGCTGCCGACCAGTTCGTTAATCAGTTGGGTGTGATGAATCACTTCGTAGTTTCCGCCAAACGCGGGGTATTCGTTTTTGATGGTGTGGAGGCAGTGCGGGCAGGTTGTAACAATGCGCTTGGGGGCGACCTCGTTGAGCAGTTCTACATTGGCGGTTGCCAAACCAAAGAAGATGTCTTCGCGCCCGGCGCGGCGGGCAGAGTCGCCGGTGCATTGTTCGCTGCGCCCCAAAACGGCAAAGTTTACCCCGGCGGCATTGAGAATTTTGGCAAAAGCCTGGGCGGTTTTTTGGGCGCGGGCATCGGTTGAGGGGGCGCATCCCACCCACCAGAGCAGGTCTGGTTCCGGGTTTTTCTCAATGGTCGGCACGTTTAGACCAGAAGCCCATTTGAGACGGTCGGCGGGGTTGACGTTCCAGGGGTTGGCGTTGCGTTCCATGCCCTTGAAGGCGGTTTCCAACTGCTTGGGGAAGGCGCTTTCCATCATCGCCAGGTTGCGGCGGATGGAGAGAATATCCCGCATGGGTTCGTTGCCAACGGGGCAGACATCTACACAGGCGCCGCAGGAGGTGCAAGCCCAAACCGCTTCTTCGGGGATGAGTTCCAGCAGGGGTTTGTCGGTTCCGCCCCCGGCGTTGAAGTTGTAGCGTTTGTTAATTTCCAGCGCCGCCGGGCTGAGAATTTTGCCGGTATTGTAGGCGGGGCAGACTTCCTGACAGCGGAAGCACATGATGCAGGCGTAAGAATCGATGATTTGCTCGTAGCCCAGGTCGCTGACCTTTGCCGCGCCAAATTGCTCTATGCTTTCGTCTTCCAGGTTCACATAGTCCAGTGCGCCCATGGAGGGACGCTCTGGTTTGAGGGCAAAGTTGATGGGAGCAAAGAAGAGATGCAGGTGTTTGGAGTAGGGGAAGTATGGCAGAAAGGCGACAACCGCGCCAACCGAGAGCCAGAACATGAGGTGCTCGCCCGCTTCCAATAGTCCGGGGTTCATCCCCAGCCACAGGGTGGAAACGGCTGAGATGAACGGCTGCCATGAATCGGTGTGGGCGTGCGCCGCCAGGTGGAAGGATTCTCCCAGTAAACGGGCAGAGTTGTGCAGGAGGATGAATCCGGCTACGATGGCGGAATCACGGCTGATGCCGAGGCGGGCTTTGGGGTCCAACAGGGTGGTGTCTCTGGTAGAGAGGGTGGCGGGGCGAAAGAGGAAGCGGCGGATTGCCATTGCCGCCATGCCGACCAGGATGAGGACGTTGACCACGTCTGCCAGAAGGCGGTAGAGTTCGCCAAAGAGACCGGTGTTGTCTAACATGCGCCAGTCGGTGTAGGCGTAGATTAAGTCGGAAAGGTTGATGAGCAGGAATGCCAGAAAACCCCAGCCAATCATCCCATGCAGGAGGCTGGGGATGAGGCGAAAGCGGAAAACGGGCTGAAAAGTGATGAATTTGAAAAGAGCGCCCCCCGCTTTTTTAAGGACGACCTGCCAGTTGGGCTTGCCCTGCCCGCTACCAATGTTGTGGATGATGCGCTTTACACCTCCCCAGGTGTAATAGAGCGAGACAAGGACGGCGAGGGCAAAAAGAATTTTCTCTACCAGTGTGAGCATATTTCTCCTCCGGATGTTGGGTTTACAGCCGCTCCTGGGCGGCTGAAGGTTCCAGGCTGATTATTTTTGCGCGGGATGAGAAATACCAGTAAGGCTTTGGAGCATATCCAGGTTGAGTTTTTCGCGGTGTTGTTGCACAAAATCCCAAAATTTAGATTCGGCACGGGTGAAGGTTGCGCCGGTGTGGCGGCAAAGGTAAATGCGCTGGGTGTTTTCCAGCCCGTCTATATCCACTTTGCAGATACGCCCCAGTGCCAAGCCTCGTTCCGCCACCAATTCCGAGACGAAGGAGATGCCCATGCCGCGTTCCACTGCCAGGGCACTGGCTTCGGCGTTGCCGAGTTCCATCACTACATTGAGCATTTCCGGGGTGATATTGTGGTGTTTTAGGCCTTCAAAGAGAATTTCGGCGGTGGCGGAGCCGTCTTCGCGGCGGATGAAGGGCTGCTCCAGCAGGTCGGCGGGCATGGCTCGCCCATATTTTGCCCAGGGGTGTTCAGCGGGGACGATGAGGATGACTTTGTCTTCAAAGAGCAGGCTGCATTCAATGTCGCGGTGTTCCACCCGTTTGCTGACGACACCCAAGCCCAGGGTTTGGTCGAGGAGGTGTTCCAGCACGGTGGCGCGACTCATCACACTGACGCGGGTGTGGACGCGAGGGTATTCTTTGCGGTAGGCAGAAAGCAGATTGGGGATGAGATATTTGCCGGTAGTGGTGGAGCAGCCAATGACCAGTTCCCCGGCGACTTCGCCTTTGATGTTGATGAGCGAGTCTTCCAGCAGGCGGACAGAGGCAAGTACCTCCCGCGCAATGGGCAAAATTGCCTTGCCCGATTCGCTCAGCTGCACCGAGCGCCCGTGCCGGACGAATAATTCCACCCCGTAGGCAACTTCCAGCGATTGAATGTTCTGGCTGACAGCGGATTGAGAGAGTCGCAGGCGCAAGGCAGCGCGGCTGAAGTTGAGTTCTTCGGCGGCGGCGACAAAAACCCTTAACTCGGAAAAGTTAATCATATAAAGCCTCGTCCCTGTTGGGGCAGCCCAAACAGGCTGCCATCTTCCACAATGATTCAGTATAAGCGAGGCTGAACGTCATTCATAAGTGACATTAATCATCATTATCGATGAAGATTTGCCGCGCTGGTTTAAGGATAGGGAACGGGGGTCGGTTGGGGAGAAGGGGCTTGGCTAATATCTTCCACGTAGCCTTTTGCTCCGGCGCAGGCAGGCGAGAGGGCATTGGCAACCATGTCCCAGTTGAGGGCGGGGTCGGAGCCGGGTTGGTAGGCGGCTTGCGCCGCCGAGGAAAGACAGCCAGAACCTGCGTTGTAATTGACAAGGGTCAATTTCCACAGGTCTTCGTAAGAGAGGGTTTTACCCGGTGCTTTGCCGGTGATGTTTTGGACAATTTTGCCGGTTTGTTCGCAATTGGCGAGCAGGGTACGCCCAAAGACGGCAACGCTAAAATTGGCGCGGGAAATATCCAGCCCCAGGGGGCAGGTTTCGCAGGTGGCATCTACGCTGTTGACGAGGGCAGCCCGCAGGATGACGCGGTTTTCTTCTGGCTGATTGGCGTAGCCTTTCGCAGCACAGGATTCTTCCAAAAGCACCAGAGGGCAAAATTCCGCGTAAAAAGCCGGGTTCCAGAGCAGGAGGGTATCCGCCCCATCCTCGGTCAGTTGCCCCAATCCCACATCTTCGCCGTCCCTAAAAACGCCGGGCCAAAATTGACTCTCGCGGCTGAACAGGTTTTTTAGCAGTTGGGCAGGAACCTGAGTCTTTTGGGCAATATCCACAATGAGAGTGTCGAACTGGTCTTGCCAGGCATCCACCTGGGGGCGGGCAGCGCTCATGCCACAGGCAGAGGCGGCACCCGTTTCGGTCAGCCCACCATCCGGGCAGGCGCTGGCATCCACCACGCCCTGGGTGATGAGGTTGCCCGCCAGGTAAGCGTAGGGGATGTTGGATTGCAGGTTTTGATGGTCTTCGGGGGTTTGCAGCCAGGCGGGCAAGCCCTCGGTGGGAGGGAAAGCATCCCAGGTAATGGAACAGGATGCCAGGTTTTCACCCTGCCATTGAGAGCTGAGAACATCCACGTACCAGCGCGGCACGAGGCGCTCGCCCTCGCTTTCGCCGCCCTGCTGCAACACCCGCACCTCGGCGGTGAAGGCGGGACTGGTATCTCCGTAGGTGGAATTTGCCCAAAACTGCAAAGAGATACCTTCGGAATCGGTGGCTTGAAGGTTAAATTCGCAGGTTTCACCCTCGCAAAAGAAAGGGTCACTGCCCGCAAAGCCCTGAATGGATGTTATCGATTCGTTGGGAAGGGGGTCTTCGCCGCGCAAAAGCAGGGTGGGAGGGGTGGAACACCACCCGTCTGGGTCTGGGTTGCAGTTTTGCAGGCTGACCCACACCTGGGGCGGAGGCAATTTGACGACAATCTGCCGGGTGGAGGGTTGCTGGCTGACGTTTTGCAGGTAATAACCGGGGCAGGAGGATACTTCTGGGGCGGTGCAGGCGGAGGAGTAGGAAATCCATTCCACATACACATCATCAGAGCAGGCGGAATAGATTTCTTCGTTGGTGGGCAAGCCCTCGTGTTCCGAGAAAAAAGAACAGTAGACATCATTATCTGCCCAGGCGATGAGCCACCATTCGCGCAGGGTGATGTCTACTGTGACGGTTGTGTAGCGGTCGGGTCCGTTGGGGGTAGGGGAGGGGGTTGAGGTGGCGGCGTGAACCTTTCCGGCGCCTACCATGTGGAGGATTGCCAGGAAAAAGCCGAGGGCTGCCGCCCCTGTCCATATCCACCAGAATTTTTTTGCCATGCTCTCCTCGCTAAAGCAAGTATAGCAGAAGTTTTTTTACCCGCCAGTCTCTAATTCTTCCAGGGCTTGCTCTTCCTTCTGGAGATTTTTCCAGCGTAGGGCGAGGCTGAGGAGGTACAACGCCATGACGAGGCTAAAGACGACATAGCCGCCGATGAGGTAGTCGAGGGTATTGGGGGTGGTTTCCATGAGTTTTCCTATTGCATTACCTGTAGTTTGCGCTGCTCCACCTTTTCGGCGTATTGCGCCAGGCGGATGCGATGCCAAAAGAGGGTGATGAAGATGACGGTGAAGGCGGCGATGTGGAAGAACATGGTGTGGAGCATTTCATCGGTCATGCCCATGGATTCGCCGCCGCCAGAGCCAATAAGCACCGGGTGAATGGTGCGGAAGAGGCGGATGGATAAGAAGGTGAGCGGGACGCTTAAGCCGCCCAAAATGGTGTAGATTGCCCCAAAACGGGCGCGGCGTACCGGGTCTTCGATGCCCTGGCGCAGAAGGAGGTAGGCGAGGTAAATCATCCCCAGGATGGCGGCGGTGGTAAGGCGCGGCTCCCAGGTCCACCAGGTTCCCCAGGCGGGGCGCGCCCAGATGGAGCCAAGCACAACGGCAACAAAGAAGAAGACCAGGCTTAGTTCCACTGCCGCCAAGCCGATGGCATCCCACTTGAGGTCTTTGGTTCTGAGATACACTACCGCAAGCACGGCAGCGACAACGAAGCCCAACATGCCCACCCAGGCGGTAGCGACATGAACGTAAAAGACTTTTTGCACCAATCCCATCACTTTTTCGGTGGGGGCGTAGAAGAATACCAGCAGGGTGGAGGCGACGAGCAGGAGCAGTGAGACAAGGTTGAGAATTTTGAGGGTGCGGGGTTGAGGAGACATAGCGATTCCTTTGGGAAGGGGTTATTCTTCCACCACGTAATCAAAAACCATAAACGCGGCGGCAAGGAAGATGATGTCGTACACCAGTAAGAGGTTGAGCCAGGGTGATATTTCCGTGAAGGCATCGGCGGCGAGAAAACCGCCAGAGGCTTTGACAGCGGCAACGATGACGGGCAAAACCAGGGGAAAGAGCAAGACCGGCAAAAGGACATCCCTGGTGCGGGTTTGCACCGACATGGAAGCCAGCAAAACACCCACTGCCACGTAGCCAACCGAGCCAAGCAGGGTGACGAGTAATAAGCCGCGGTTGAACAGGTTGATGTTGTAAAGCAGGCTGTATGCCGGGATGACGATAACTTCTACAATGAGCATGAATGCCAGGTTGCTGAAAAATTTGCCAAAGTAAATGGCAGACCTATCCAACGGGGCGAGGAGCAAACCATCCAGACAGCCCTGGTCTTTTTCGGCGGACATGGTGCGGTTTAAGCCCAAAGTTCCGGCAAAAGAGAAAGTGACCCAAAGCGCTCCGGCGGTGATGGCGGTGCGGGCTTTTACGTCCAGTTCCAGGGCAAAATAGAAGATGAGGACAACCAGCACGGCAAAGACGAGCATGGCGGGGATGAGTTCGCGGGAGCGAAATTCCGCCGCCAGGTCTTTGCGGAAAACTGCCCAAACAGCGCGCAGGTAGGGGTTCTTCATGCGGCTTTCTCCAGGGCTTGTTTGTAAAAGGTCAGCAGGTTGTTGCTGCCAAGTTGGGCGGGGGTGGCGGATGCCACAATTTGCCCGCGAGAGAGGACATCAAAACGGGTGGCGAGGTTTTCGGCGCGTGCCAGGTCGTGCGAGGTCATTACGACTGCGTGAGGTCCCTGCGTGGCGACATTTTTCAGGACGGTATCCAGCATTTCGGAGGCATCCTGGTCCAAACCGGTGTAGGGTTCGTCAAAGAGCATCACTTCCGGGTTGTGCAAAACGGCGCGGGCAATGGCAAGGCGCTGCTGCATTCCGCGTGAGAAGGTGCGAACCAGGTCACGGTGGCGGTTGGCAAGCCCCACCAGGCGCAGGACTTCCTCGATGCGGCGGGCAGGTTGAGGCAGGTCGTACAGGTCGGCGTAGAAAGCCAGGTTTTCGGCGGCGGTCAGGTCGCCGTAGAGCAGGGGTTGGTGCGAAACAACCCCCAACCGGCGGCGGACGGCGGCAGCCTGGGCAGGCAGGTTGTACCCGGCGATTCTGACCACCCCCAAACTGGGGCGGGAAAGGGAAGCGAGGATACGCAAAAAGGTGGTTTTGCCCGCCCCATTGGGACCCAACAGGGCAACAAACTCGCCGGGCTGAACGGTGAAGTTCAGCCCGCGCAGAATGGTCTTTGCGCCAAATCGCTTTACGAGTTTGGTTACTTCTATCATTTCCGCAGTTTTTCCTTCAGGTCGGCGCGGCGAGCCTGGTAGGCTTCTTGTTTTATCTTTCCGGCGCGGAATTGGTCATCCAGGGCGATGATGGCATCCAGAATCTCGCCTTCGTCCGTTTCCTCGTCATCTTCATCTTCTTCGTCCTGCTCTTCTTCCAATGCGGCGCGGCGGCGGTCTCGCAGGTAAAAGGCGATTCCTACCCCTAACAGGGCGAAGCCCAATGCGCCAACCCCGATGATGATTGCCTGGGTGTTATCCACCCCGGCGGCGGAGGATGAATCGGCGTTTTTGGGCGCGCCGGACACCACAAAAGTAACCTGCCGATTGGCGGTGGCAAAGGTGGATGTCTGGAAGTTGCCGTTTTCGCCCATGGGGCGCAGTTCACCGGTTGTCAGCCCCTCGCCTTCGGCTTTCATGCCCTCTGGCACAATGATTGTGCCGGAAGTGACATTGAGGACGAAGTCTTGCCGCACTTCCACTTCTTTGTCGTAAGGCAGGGTAAAGAGCGCCACAATGCCATATTGCTGCATGGAGGGCGGAATGACGAAGCCGGTTTCGGCGGGCAGGAATTGCCCACCCATGCCTGCATCTTCAAAACTGACGTTTTGCGCGCCCGCCGGGACGGTGATGAAGGGGATGGTCGTGCCGTCTGTTTCCACCAGGACCGAGTTAGGCGAGCCGTTGGCAAAGGCGTACACCACCGAAACAGGAATCTGCCCGTTGGATGGGGTATCGAAGAAGAAGTGAATCTGCTGCATTTCCAGGGTGGCGGTATCCGTCACCGTCTCGAAAACGGAAAGAGTGGGGAAACTCAGTTCAGTTTGACCCTCCTCCACCGTCAGCGGTTCGGTTTGGTAGGGAACGGTGAGGTAGGAGACTTCTGCGATGTACAGTTGCCCGGCAACCGGCTCTATGCCGGTGAAGCGGAATGCGCCGTTTTCAATTTTCGACTCCTGATGAAAGGCTTCGGCAAAGGAGCCGGTTGTCATGTCGTGGTCGAAGGCGCGAAGGGTGACGGTTAGCCCCTCCGGCAGGATTCCGGTGCTGAGGTTGGATACGGTGCCGCTAAAGGTGACTCCGCTGGGGGCTTGGGTCGGTTCTGCGGCAGCGGATTCGGTAGCGGGGGTTTCTTCGGCGGCGGGGGTGGCAGGCTGAGGTGTGGCGGTGGCTGCCAGAGCCGGGGCGGGGGCAAAGGTAAAGGCGCGGACGTAATCCGCTACGGCGTAGGCTTCTTCTTCTGCCAAGCCGCTGGCGGGCATTTGGGGCGGTATGCCCTTTTGGATGAGGCTCACCAGGTCTTGCTGGCTAAGGGCTGCCAGGGTTTGCTGGTCTTGCAGGTTGGCGTTGGACAGGGCTGCGCCATCCGCACCGTGACATTGGGCGCAGGTGGATTGGTAGAGCGCCTCGCCCTGTGCCGGGTTGAGGCTAAGGGTGTAAGCGTAGGCGACTACGTCCCAGCGTTGTTGGTCGGTGAGGCTGGTGAAGCCGGGCATGAAGTTTTGAATGTTGCCCTGGCTGACAATGGTGAACCACTGCGCCGGGGAGGCTTTACGGGCAATATCTGCCACGCCCAAGGGAGGGACGTTGACGGGCAGTTGGGCGGCTTGAGCGCCATCACCCATGCCTTGCTCGCCATGACAGGCGGCGCATTTTTGGGCGTAAATCTCGGCTCCGGCGGCGGCGTTGGGGGCAGCGGAAGGGTAGAGAGCGCCCAACGTGGGGGCAGGGGTGGGCGGCTGATAGTTGGGCGGGGGGGTAATATCTTCTGCCAGGGAGAAGTTGCAGGCAACGAGGAGGAAGGGCAGGAGAAGAAGAAGGAGGATGGAGGAGCGCAATTTCATACAGGTAACTTTCAGGAAATGGGTTTGCCGCAGGAGGGGCAGAAGCGGTCGGATTGGAGGACGGGTTTGCCACATTTGGGGCAGAACCCGCCAGACTTTTCTTTGCGGTTGGCGCGGCGGGCAGCAATGCGCTCTTCCAGGTCGTCTTCGCTGAGAGGGGAGGCATGGGCGGCAGAGTCGGCACGGCGGGCGGCGATGGCGGCTTCGATTCGGCTTTCCGCGTCTGAGGCGGGGGAGCCTGCCTGGGCTTCGTCCAGTTTTCTCAGGGTTTCGGATGCCATGCGGAGCAGTTCGGCACGCATGTTGGGGTAGTCTTCAGCGGGGATTTTGCCGAGGGTGTGGTCAAAGTCCAGTTCTTGCAGGGCGGTAAGTAGGCGGTCGCGTTCTGCCAGGAGGGAGGAGAGTTGATGTTCCTCGGCAGAGACAGAGCGGGCGCGGCGGTCTTCCCAAAAGGGGCGGGTGATGAACAAGCCGGTGATTACGATGACGGATAGGGTGAGAAAGATTGCTCCAAGTTCCATGCTGCCTCTATTTGAGAAGGGGGTCTATGATGGCGTGAATTTGGGCTTCGGATGAGAAGGGACCGACCTGCACGTACACCAGTTTGCCTTGCTGGTCTATGAAGTAGGTCTCTGGCACGCCTTTGATGCGAAAGAATTGGGAAATTTTGGTGCCGAGGTCGGGTCCGTTGGGGTAGGTGATGTCGAATTTTTGCAGGTAGCCGCGTGCTTCGGGTTCGGTATCCACATAGTCTGCGCCGAGGAAGACGACCTGCCCGCCGGGTTGGTAGGAACGCCAGGCGGCTTCCATATCGGCGGCTTCTTGTTCGCAGGGTTTGCACCAGGAAGCCCAAAAGTTGATGACTACGACCTTGCCGCGCAGTTCAGCAAAGCTGACCTGGGATTTGCCCTCGTAGGTGTAGCCGTCAAAGAGGGTGAGGGTGAAGTCTGGAATTTCGTCACCGGGTTGGACAGTTCCCTGTTGGGCGCGGCGCAAGCCCATTGCCACAATGGCAAGCAAGGCAAGCAGGGCTGCCCAAATGGTCACTTGCACCCAAATGGGGACTCCCCGGCGGGGGGCGGCAGTGTTGGGTTGAGTCGTCATGTCGCTTTCTCCTCTTACTTGCGTTTGTTCAGTTCTTCTTCCACCCGGCGCAGGTCGGCATCGCTGAGGCTGGGGGAGGCGGGGGGCTGGGCTTCGTCTGCTTCGAGGGGCAGGGGTTGGCGCATAGATTGGTAGGCGCGGTACAAGATGAAGATGCCAACCCCAAAGAGGGCAACCGGCATGAGGTAGATGAGCCAGTACCAACCCTGGCGCGGAGGTTCCGCCAAAACGCGAGCGCCGTACTGCTCCACGAAGTAATCCTGAATTTGTTCTTTGCTCCAGCCTTCCGAGAGTTTGAGCCGAATCAGTTCGCGCCATTGCTTGCAGGCTTCGGTGGGGCAGACATCCAACGGGGTGTTCTCGCAGACGGGGCAAAAGAGTTCTTTGGCAATGGCGTTCACTTCGTCATCGCTGGGGGTGGTTGCCTGGGCGGAGGCTACGCCAACCCAAAGGTTGAAGAGCAAAAAGACGAGCAGAAAAACGGCGAGGGGTTTCTTCATGGGGGCTTAGTCTCCGGGTTGGTATGCCGGGCGAGATTTGCGGGCGCGGGCGGGGGCGTGTTCCGGTTCTTCATCGGGCCAGGCGGCGATGAGGGTTCCGGCGATGAAGATGAATGAGCCGAGCCAGAGCCAGTTCACCAGGGGGTTGTGATAAACCTTGAAGGGCGCAATTTGGGAGGTTACGCCCTCCCAGTTGACGAGCAGGACATAGAGGTCATCTGCCAGGGTGGAGCGCACGCCGGGGATGGTCATGGGCTGCCCATCGGCGTATACGTCATAGCGAGGGTACAGTTCGGTGATGAATTTTCCGTCTCTAAAGACGCTCATCACGGCGCGAGTGACCCAGCGCCCGTCCTCCGCCTGAAATTGGGCAAGCGAATCGTATTGGACGGTGTACCCGGCGAGGGTGATGCTTTCTCCAACAGAGAGGCTTTGCTGGGTTTCGGTTTGGAACATCTCGATGCCGATGATGCCAATCGCCATCAAAATCACGCCCAGGTGAATGACGTAGCCGCCATAACGGCGGCGATTGCGACCTGCCAAACGCCACAGGGCAAGGAAAAAGTTCTCTTTTTGGGCGCGGCTGCGGGCGCGGGCGGCACGCCAAAATTCGTACAGGGTGATGGAGGTGGTGAGGGCGACAAAGGTCAAGCCGATGAGGGCGTAAATGTTACGGATGCCGAGCAAGAGCAGGGCAATGAGGGTGAGAACGGCAGGGATGGCGGGCTTCCAGAGCAGGCGGGCAATGCCCAGGGCGTAGCGTTTTTCCATCTCCATGCCGTTTTGGTTTGCCAGGTTGCTCAGGCTGACATGACCCCAGGCGGAAAGGGGCGCAATGCCCATGAGAAGGACGAGGGCGGCAAAAAGAGGCCCGGCGGCGCGTTCATAGTAGGGTGGACCTACGGTCACTTTGGCGCCGGTTGCCAGTTCACTCACCAGGGGCGAGATGACCCCCCAAAAGCAAATGCCGAGGATGCCCATGAAGAGCAGGTTGTTGAGCAAAAACAGGGCTTCACGCGAGAACATGGAGTGCATTTGCCCCTCGGCTTTCAGGCTGTCCCAGCGGTAGATGAGCAAGGCAACCGAGATGACGAAGGTCGCGCCGATGAAGATGAAGAAAGCCGGACCAATGGCGCTTTTGGCAAAAGCGTGAACCGAAGAAAGCACGCCAGAACGGGTGAGGAAGGTGCCAAAGACGACCAGGGCATAGGTGAGGATGACGAGAATCATGTTCCAGTGCTTCAGCATCCCGCGCTTTTCTTGAATCATCACCGAGTGCAGGAAGGCTGTGCCGGTGAGCCAGGGCATGAAAGCCGCGATTTCCACCGGGTCCCAGCCCCAGTAGCCGCCCCAGCCCAAAACGTCATACGCCCAACGCCCGCCCAGAACCAGCCCCAGGGAGAGGAAGACCCAGGCAACGAGAGTCCAGCGGCGGGTAATGCGAATCCAGCGGTCATCGGTGCGCCCGGTGACGAGGGCGGCAATGGCGAAGGCATAGGGAATGACGAAGGAGACGAATCCCAGATAGAGCATGGGGGGGTGAATAATCATGCCGGGGTGACGCAGGAGGGGATTCAGCCCGTTGCCGTTTTCCGGGGTAAAGGCAATGCCGTTTTCCGGCTTGAAGGTGTAGGCGGCTACGCCCTCAAAGGTTTGCCAAAAACGGGCAAAGGGATTCTCAAAAAAGACGTTTAGCCCCAAAAAGAAAGCCATCGTTACCGAGGAAACCAGGATGACCCAGGGCAGGAACTCGCGGTCTCTATCCCACTTGCGGAGGGTGACGGCGGTGGTGAAGGCTGCCATGAGCCAGGACCAGAAGAGAAGCGAGCCAGATTGCCCGCCCCAGAGCGCGGTCACTTTGAGGTAGGTGGGCATATCCAGGCTGGTGACTTCGTAAACGAATTTGACGTTGAAATCTCCGGTGGCGAGGAGGTAGGTTAAATCCAACGCCGCCAGGGTGAGGAGGGGGAAGGAAAGCAACATGGCTAGGCGGGCGCTTTCCACCCATTTGGGCTGGGCGGCAAAATGACCGTAAAGCGCCGCAGCGATGGTGTAAATGGCTAAGACAAAGGTTATGACTAAAATGGCGAAACCAAAATCGGCTAACATACTCAACTCTCCCGAAAAACAGGTGACAGTTGCCTGGCAACTGTCACCCTTGTTTGGAATGGATGCGGGGGCAGCCCCTCGCTTTAGTTTTCGCTCGCCGCTTGTTCCGGCACGGCTTCTTCATATTTGGTGGGGCATTTTAGCAGGAGTTCATCGGCGTAAAAAATGCCATCCTCGCCCAAGTGACCGGTCATAATTGCCTGGGCTTCATCGCGCAGCAGGTCGGGTTTGGGACCGGTGTAGGCAACCTGCAAGCGGGCGCGGGAGGGGTCTATAACCGCCTGGTGCAACACCTCCGCCAAACCGCCTTGCAGTTCAATTTCGGCGTTGTTGCCGGTAACGTGGGCGACTGTAAAACTCAGCCCCAGGGTTTCGGGGTCGTAGGCAACGCTATCCCCCATCACCGCGCCAGAGACGCGGATGTTCTTCCCCTGCACTTCGGCGCTTTTGGCGTTTAGTTCTTCCACCGTCATAAAGTATTGAGCGCTCGCCTGGGTGGACGAGACAATCAGATAAACCACAGCGGCGAGCATGAGAACGCCGCCCAGAATAAATTTGGTGCGAGGCGATTGCATAAGGTTTTCTCCTGAGTAAAAATGGGGCGTGTAAGACAAAGCAAGGACGTTAAGGATTCTACACACTTAGATTAAGGCTTGCTGAAAAGCCCCCCACGTCCTAAGTGACAAATGTCACAAAATTTGTATTATTTAGCCCTCACCGGGGTAAAGCAAAGGGTGAGGGCTAAAAAACAGTTGACCTACGTCTAATTCGCCCGAATCTTGGCTCCGCAAGCGCGACAGAAGCGGTCTCCGGCTTGGGCGCGTTTGCCGCACTGAGCGCAATATGCCTGCCCGGCAGGCTCTGCCCCGCCGGAATGTCTGCGCCGCTCTACACGGGAGGCGGAGGAGGAAGAGCGCCCGGAGAGCCAGTACCACACGCCCCCGCCCACAATCAGCAGCACGCCCAAAGTTCCCAAAACCCAGGGAATTACCGTCATCAGCGAGGATTGCCCACTGACGGGTTCATCCAGCGGAGCGGTGGGCTGCACCCCTAGAGAATCGGCACTGAGGCGGTTTTCCGGGTTATCGTAGGAAATTTCAAACGAGGGCGCTTTGCCCGAAGCAAAAGACCCCAACGAGGCGGTGAAATACGAAAAACCATCCGGCTCTGGACCCACCCGCTGAAGCGCGGGCGAAATGGACATGCCCTGCGCCCCAACCGGCTCTTGCACTCGCAAAGTCGCCGCGTTGACGGCGTAACCGCCGGGCAGGCTAAATGTAAAGCGGCGCTCTGTACCAGAGAGGCTGTAGGGGTAATAATATTCGATGTGATATATAGACCGGTCGGAAAGACTGAGCGTAACCGAGCCATCCGGGTTGGTCTTCCAGCCGTCCACGTTCATCAACGCACCGGCTTCCGAGCGGGCTACCGCCAACAGGCGCGCGCCCTGCGGCAGGGGCAGAGTCATTTGCGCGGGGAGGCTAACGCCCTCCGCCGCCGAAAAATCGTAAATAACCAGCACTTCCGCCGCGTCATAATCGGGCCACACCTGCACATCCAGGGTTGCCAGGGTCACTTCCGCCTGGGCGCGGACACTGCCAAACGAGGCAAGCAGCAAAGCAAGGGTGAGAAAGAACTTTCGCAAAGGAGTACCTCCAGGTAGGGTAAAAACAAACAGGGGGATGTTATCACGAAACCGGCGGGGCGGAATGCGCGCGCACCACCTGCCACATGACCCAGTTCCGCGCCGCCTCCAGCCCAACTTTTTGCGCCTCGCGCCAAACTGCGCCACTTATCGCGTCAATTTCGGTGGGCGCGCCCCGGCGCAGGTCTTGCAACATGGACGAGGCGTTGAGGGCGGTCTTTTGCGCCACCTCCTGCACGGCGGCGGAGGCATCTTCGTAGGGCAAGGCAACCCCACAGGCGCGGGCAACCTCGGCAGTTTCTTCTGCCAGGGCAAAGACCAGGGCACGGGCAGAGGGATTCTCCATCAGCTCGCCGTTACGCAGCCCCAGCAGCGCCGATGGCGGGTTGATGGCGGCATTGAGAACGAGTTTTCCCCAGACCAGGGCGGCAAAGTTGGGGATGGAGCGCAGCCGAAAGCCCGCCCGCCCCAAAAGCGCCTTTACCCGACCTGTCTCCGGCTTCGCTTCGAGGAACACTTCCCCTTCTCCGGCGGGTTGCGCCAAACCCGGCGCGGCGAGAAATGCCCCGTAGGTGACAACCCCCGCCAAAACCCGTTCCGCGCCCAGACGCTGCGCCAAAATCTCGCGGTTGCCCAGCCCGTTTTGCAGGCTTATCGCCAAGCCTCCCGGCGCAAGGCAGGCGGCAAGTTGTTCGGCGGCTCGCGCCGTCTGCCAGGATTTGACCAGTACCAGCGCAAGTTGCACCGGCGGGCAATCGTCCGGGGAGGCATAAACGGTAACAGGGGCGCTTTCCACCTGCCCATTGGGCAAAATTTGCCTGGCGCCCTGGGTTTGCAGGGCTTGCAAGGCGACTTGCCAACTGCCCAACAGGGCAACCGGTTCTCCGGCGCGGGCAAGGCGATGGGCAAAGAGGGTGGCGAGGGCGCCGGTTCCCACTATCAGGGTGGTCACGGTTGGTTTTCCAGCAAGGCTGCCCATTCTTCCGGGGGCATGAGCAGGGAATGCTGAGGCGAGGGAAACTGCCCGGTTTGCACCTCCGCCACATAAGCCCGGAAGGCTTTTTCCATTTCATCGCCCAGGTGGGCGTATTGTTTGGCAAATTTGGGGGTAAACCGCTGAAAAATGCCCAGCAAATCGTGAGTCACCAGCACCTGACCATCGGTCTGCGCCCCTGCGCCAATGCCAATGGTGGGGATTTGCAGTTTTTGGGTAAGGTAGCCCGCCAACTCTGCCGGAATTGCCTCCAGCACCAGGGCAAAGCACCCGGCTTCTTGCAGGGTGAGGGCATCTTGCAGCAGGCGGCGGGCGGCTTGGGCGGTTTTTGCCTGGGCGCGAAAGCCGCCCAACTGATGCACGGATTGAGGGGTAAGCCCCACATGCCCCATCACCGGTATTCCGGCGCGGACAATGGCGGCGACTGTTTCGGCACGTTCCTGCCCTCCTTCCAGTTTTACGGCATCCATGCCGCCCTGCTGCAAAAAACGCCCGGCGTTGGCAACCGCCTCCGCTGCCGAAATTTGGTAGGAGAGAAAGGGCATATCTCCGATGAGCAGGGCGTTTTTTGCGCCCCGCGCTACAGCTTTGGCATGGTGAATCATTTCGTCCATCGTCACTGGCAGGGTGTTTTCGTAGCCCAATACGACCATCGCCAGCGAGTCGCCGACCAGGATGGCATCCACCCCGGCGGTATCCAACGCTAGGGCAGTGGGGTAGTCGTAAGCGGTGAGGATGGTTATTTTTTCTCCGCGCTCTTTTTTTTGTCCCAAAGTGAGCGTGGTTGTTTTTTTGCCCGCAGGCAGAGCAGTGGCAGACATGGAAGTACCCTCCAATAGGTAGAGTCTTGCGTGGGATGGTGAGTAGGCAGGTCGCGTTCTGTGCAGATACGCGCCGGAGGGCGATTATACGTCAATCTTTTTGGCTCTTGTTTGCTATAATTTTGAGGTCTTGCCCATCTTTTGCCCGGAGGAACCCCTGATGAAACGAATTTTTGGCTTTTTAATTGGTCTGATGGTTGGCTGGTTGTTTGGCTCTACCATTTCGCTGTTATTTGCCCCGGAAAGCGGCGAGGAGTTACGCGCCGAACTGCGCTCCCGCGCCAACGCCCTGAAGGGCGAGGTGGAATCTGCCGCCCGCCATCGCCGTCAGCAGTTGGAAGACCAGCTCGCCGCCCTGCGCGCCCCCAAACTGGAATCTTGAGTCTCGTTATCGCCTCAGGCGTTTTGCTTGGGGCGATATTGCAACGCCTCTGCCAGGTGAGGGGCGAGAATTTTCTCGCTGCCCGCCAAATCTGCAATCGTCCTCGCCAGTTTGAGGGTACGGTGATAGGCGCGGGCGGAGAGGTTGAGTTGACTCATGGCGGCGCGGATGAGGTTGTCGCCGGTTTCGTCTAACTGGCAAAACTGACGCACCTCCGCCACCCGCATATCTGCATTGCAGACAATGTTCGCCGCTTCGATGCGGGCAAAACGCTCCAGTTGGCGCTGCCTCGCCGCCTGCACCCGCTTGCGAATTTCGGCGGAGGCTTCTCCCAGCCGGGCGCTGGAGAGTTTGGCGTAATCCACCCTCGGCACCTCAACGTGAATATCTATCCGGTCCAGCATGGGACCGGATATTCGTTTTTGATACTTGGTGACGGTGGAGGGGGCGCAGGTGCAGGCTTTTTGCGCGTCTCCGTAGTAGCCGCAGGGGCAGGGGTTCATGGCGGCGATGAGTTGAAAATTGGCGCTAAAAGTCAGCGAGCCTTGCGCCCGGCTAATGGTGACGAGTTTGTCTTCCATCGGTTGGCGCATGACCTCGATGGCGCGGCTGCTGAATTCGGGAAATTCATCCAAAAACAGCACGCCGCGATGGGCGAGGGAAATTTCTCCGGGGTGGGGAATGTTTCCGCCGCCGACAAGCCCGGCGTGGCTGATGGTGTGGTGCGGGGCGCGGAAGGGTCTCTGGCGGACGAGGGGGGTCCCCGCCGGGAGGGCATCTGCCACCGAGTAGATTTTGGTCACTTCCAGGGCTTCTTCAATGCTCATTTCCGGCAGAATGCCGGGCAGGGCGCGTGCTAGCAGGGTTTTGCCCGCGCCGGGGCTGCCGCTCATCAATACGTTATGCCCCCCGGCGGCGGCGACTTCCAGAGCGCGTTTGACATGCTCTTGCCCCTTAATCTCCGCAAAGTCGGTGGGGGTGTAGAGGGGCGGCACGTCTTCCAGGACAGGTTGGTAAGGGGCGATGAGCCGCCGACCAGAGAGGTGCAGGTACAAATCTGCCAGGGTTTTAACGGGGATAACTTCCAGGTCTGGTATCAGCGCCGCTTCAGCGGCATCCGCTTCCGGCACAATCATCCGCTTAAAGCCCTGAGCGCGGGCGGCGGCGGCCATGGGCAGAACGCCTCGGGCGTGCCTCACCAAGCCATCCAGCGAAAGTTCACCGATGATGATGGTTTCCTGCAAAATGGGCGTGGGCAGAGAGCCATCCAAGCCGATAACCCCGATGGCGATGGGCAGGTCGTAGGCGGGTCCTTCTTTGCGGACGGTGGCGGGGGCGAGGTTGACGACAATGCGGTGGCGCGGAAAATGCAGCCCGGCGTTTTTGATGGCGGTCTGCACCCGCTCGCGGCTTTCTTGCACGGCGGCATCGGGTAAGCCCACAATCGTCACACCCGGCTGACCGTTGCTATAGTCCACTTCCACTTCCACAATAACGCCTTCCAAACCGAGTACAGCGCAGGAATAAATTCTGGAGAGCATGGCGGGTTCTTTCTACAAACAAGGGAATTTGCAAAAATTGTACCCGCATTTTGTGTTAACCGAACTCTTATCTGCCCCGACTGGACAAAACCCCTCCAACATGGCAGAATTGCCGGACTCTGACCGCCCCCGAAAGGATACTGTACCATGAGCAAACGCCAGGAACTGAGAGAGAAACGCCTGAAACAAGAGCGGACGCAAAGACTCCTTATCATTGCAGGGGTAGCCGTTATTGGGCTTGCCATTGCGCTCGCGCTCATTCTACCTTCGCTGCAACCGGTAGGCGAAATTAACATGCCCGCCGCCATCTCCCGCCCCAATGTGAACTTTAACGGCATGGGCGACCCCAACGCGCCGGTAAAAATTATCGAATACTCCGACTATCAATGCCCATACTGCGCCCGCTTCACCGAAGATACCGAGCCTTCCATCATCGAAGCCTACGTTGCCACCGGCAAGGTTTACTTTGAATACCGCTCCTTTGGCGAATTTATCGGACCCGAATCTGCCCGCGCCGCCGAGGCAACCTACTGCGCCGGAGACCAGGGCAAGTTTTGGGAGATGCACGACATCATCTTCGCCAACCAAACCGGCGAAAACGTGGGCGCCTACACCGATGCCCGCCTGCGTACCTTTGCCGAAAAACTGCAACTGGAAATGGCAGCCTTCAACGACTGCTTCGACAGCAACAAATACCGCAGCCGGGTAGACCAGGACGGTAACGACGCTCTCGCCGCCGGAATCAGCGCGACTCCCTCCTTCGTCATCAACGGCAAACTGCTGGAAGGCGCACAACCCTTCGGCGTTTTCCAATCCGAAATTGAAGCCGCCCTCGCCGCCGCCGGGCAATAAGCGCGTTCATCCCCACCCGGAACCACAAGCGCCGCGCCTTCGGGCGCGGCTTTATTTTCTGCGGTACAATCCCGCCTCAGCCACCCCAACCGAAAGGGAAACCGATGTCTAAAGCCATCAGCCGTTATGTATGTCAGCAATGCGGGCGGGTCGCCGCCTCCTACATGGGTAAATGCCCCCAATGCGGCTCCTTCAACAGCATGGTGGAAGAGATTGAACAAACCGCCCCACCCGCCAAAAGCCCCAATGCCCTGCGCAGCCTCACCGGGCGCACCTCTCCCCGCCCCATTGCAGAATTTGGCAGCGCAGAAGAATTTCGCCTACCCGTCCCCATCGGAGAATTCTCCCGCGTCCTGGGCGGCGGCATCGTCCCCGGCTCCATCGTCCTCATAGGTGGCGACCCCGGCATCGGAAAATCCACCCTCATGCTGCAAATGACCCTCGTCATGGCGGCTTCGCGGCGAGTACTCTATGTCTCCGGTGAAGAATCGGAACGCCAAATTAAAATGCGGGCAGACCGCCTGCGCGAACAGACCAAAACCCCCTTCCCCACCGAACTTTACCTCGTCACCGAAACCAACCTGCAAACCATCCTGGAGCAGGTTCGAGAGTTGAAACCCGAACTTCTCATCATAGACTCCATCCAAACCATTTACCTGCCAGAGTTAGATTCCTCGGCCGGTTCCGTCTCTCAGGTGCGGGAATGCTCATCCCAATTACGGGAACTCGCCAAATCGCAGGGAATCAGCGTCTTCATCATTGGTCACGTCACCAAAGAAGGAGCCATTGCCGGCCCCCGGGTGCTGGAACACATTGTGGATACCGTTCTCTACCTGGAAGGCGACCGGTTTCAATCCTACCGGCTGCTGCGTTCCGTTAAAAATCGGTTTGGCGCCACTGCGGAGGTGGGCGTATTTGAAATGCGCGGCGATGGCTTGGCAGAAGTCCCCAACCCCTCCGAAGCCTTTCTGGCAGAACGCATGGTCAACGCCCCCGGCTCCGCCATCGCCGTGACGATGGAAGGAACACGCCCCCTGTTGGTGGAAATGCAAGGACTTACCTCCCCCACCCAATTTGGCAACGCCCGCCGCACCCCCAACGGGGTGGACTACAACCGCCTGTTGATGATAGCCGCCGTCCTCACCCGCCGGGTCGGCGTTAAACTCACCGAACAAGACATCTTCGTCAACGTAGTCGGCGGCATGAAGATAGACGAACCCGCCGCCGACCTCGCCATCGCCGCCGCCGTTACATCCTCCATGAAAGACCTACCCATCCGCGCCGATGCCGCCCTGATTGGCGAAATTGGCTTGGCAGGCGAACTGCGCCTGCCGGGGCAAATGCCCGTCCGCCTGCGGGAAGCCCAAAAATTGGGGTTCAAAACCGCCATCGTCCCCAAGCGCCTGCGAAAAGCCGAACCCTGGACTCAAGACCTGCGCATCATCGAATGCCGCTCGGTGCAAGAAGCCCTGGAAATCGCCTTCGCTATCGAAAGGCGGGAAAGCCCTCAGGGCAGGCAGGTTGCTTAAACAAAAAAAGACCGGGCGCTGAAGCGCCCGGTCTTTTTTATTTACTTGTTGGCTTGCGCCACAACGGCGGCAAACGCTTGCGGGTCACGCACGGCGAGGTCTGCCAGCATTTTGCGGTTGATGGTGATGTTCGCCTTCTTCATCGCTGCAATCAGACGGCTATAGCTCATGCCGTTGAGACGGGCAGCGGCGTTGATGCGGACAATCCACAACTTGCGCAGGTCGCGCTTGCGGGCTTTGCGGTCGCGGGTTGCGTACCACAGGCTTTTCAGCATCGCCTCTTGAGCACGGCGGAAGAGCAAATGGCGGGAGCCACGCTGCCCTTTGGTAATTTTCAAAACTTTCTTGTGACGAAGATGTCCTTGCGGACCACCTTTTACGCGCATAATTCAAAACCTCCTGCAAACCTTCGGGCGTCGGGGCGGTGCGTTACGTCTAAACGTCCAGCCTGCCAGTTGAGTACACCCGATAGTCGCAATAAAAACGGACGGATACGATAGCCTACTTCAGGTTCGGCACGAGACGGCGAATGCGTTTGATAAGCTTGCGCCCTTTGACGGGAATCATCTCAGAGAGCAGCGCTTTGGTGCGGTCGGAAGTGCGGCGGCGCAAGTGGCTTTTGCCGCCCTTCGTGCGAACCAACTCACCAGACCCGGTCAGACGAAAGCGTTTGGACGTAGCCTTATGGGTCTTGAGTTTGAACTTTCCAGTTCTTGGTTTCTGTGGCACAGGGTTTGTACTCCTTTCAGACGGTTTAACCGCGCCGTTCTTGCTGCGCGGGACTTCATAAAAATGGGGGTTACTCAGCCTCGGAGGCTTTTTCCTTCTTCACCTTCACCTTGGCTGGACCCAGCACAACGAGCATGGTACGCCCCTCAATCATCGGGGCTTGCTCTATCACGCTCACATCCGCCAAAGACTGAGCAATTTCTCGCAGGTCTTCCAGCGCAATTTCGGGGTAATCCATTTCTCGACCTCGAAACCGCACGCTGACCCGTACCTTATGCCCCTGTAGCAGCCAGCGGCGGGCATCTTCCACCTTAAAGCCGCGATGGTGTTCATTGGTTTTGGGGCGCAGACGAATTTCTTTCACCTCAATCTTCGTCTGGGCTTTTTTGGCTTCGCGCTCTTTCTTTTCGCGCTCGTACAAAAACTTTCCAAAATCCAAAACACGACAAACCGGCGGCGCAGCGTTGGGTGAGACCTCCACCAAGTCCAATTCGGCATCGCGGGCAATTTGCAACGCCTGTCGAATGGACACCACGCCTACGTTATCACCGTTGGGTCCAATAAGACGCACTTCGGGAACCCGAATTGCTTCATTTACGCGGAATTCTTGCTCGGCTATGAGGTACTCCTTGAACAGAAAATGGGGGATTGAGCCAGTTTTTTAGCGGGCAGATGATACCACAGAGACTTGCTTTCCGTCAAATTGGGTTTCTCGCGCAGGCTTGACAGAATCCCTAATCGGCATAGAATTGGGCGAAATGTCTACACAAAGAGCCTTGCCCGAACCAATTCACGAACAACCCTGCCGAGGAAAAGGTGTTTTTGTTTTTCAAAAATGAGAGTCGCGTTTAGCGGCTCTTTTTTTTTGCCTGTATCCCAATTTTTTTTCATCAAGGAGAGAGAAATGTCCCCCAAACCTACCCCCAAGCCCCGTGTAATGGGCTTCCTACCCGCCGACACCCCGCCCTGGGGCGCGATGCTTTCGCTCGGCTTTCAACAAGTGCTGACGATGTTCCCCGCCACCGTGCTGGTTGCCATTCTGACCAAGTTTGACGTGGGCGTTACCCTGCTGGCGAGCGGCGTTGGCACCATCATCGCCTTGCTCGTTTCGCAGCGCAAAATCCCCATGTATTACGGCTCCTCCTTCTCGTATATTGCAGTTGTCGTCACCGCCATGAGCCTGTATGCGGGCGACTGCTTCAGTGACCCCGCCACCGTGTACTGTGCAGACGGAGTCCGCCTGGTGCAAGTCGGCATCATCGGCACCGGCTTGGTCAATATCCTGGTCGGGTTGTTGATTATGCGCCTGGGCAAAGCCGCTCTGGATAGAATCCTGCCTCCCATCGTCACCGGCTCGATGGCGGTTGTCATCGGCGTAGCCCTCTCTGGCGCGGCGTTGAACATGGCTGGCGCCAACTGGCTGGTTGCCTTCATCACCCTCATTGCCACCATCCTCTTCTCGGTTTACCTGCGCGGAAAGGGTTTGCTGGGGATGCTGCCCATCCTCTTCGGCGCAATAGTCGGCTACGCCACCTCCGCCGCCCTGGGGATTATTGACTACTCTGCCATCAGCAGCGCGGAATGGCTGCGAATGCCCGCCCTTACCCTGCCCGCCTTCACAGACCCCCGCGCCTGGGGCTTGGTTCTCAGCATTGCTCTTATCGCCATTGCCACCGTTCCAGAGTCCACCGCACACCTGTATCAGATGAGCCTCTACATAGACGAACTGGCGCACGAATTGGGGCGCAAACCCCTCAATATTAAAGAACTGATTGGCTTAAACCTGGTCGCAGACGGCACAGACGACATCATAGTCGGCTTTTTGGGCGGCGCGGCAGGCACCAACTACGGCGAAAACAACTCGCTGATGGCAATTACCCGCAACTACTCGGTGCCGGTGCTGATGACGGCTGGGGTTATCGCCATTTTGCTGGGGTTTGTGGGCAAACTGGCAGGGATTGTCAACAGCATCCCCGTAGCAGTTACCGGCGGGCTTGCCATTTACCTCTTCGGAGTCATTGGAATGCAAGGCTTGGCGCTGATTCAATCCGAGAAGGTGAATCTCTTCGACCCGAAAAACCTCGCAGTCGGAGCAGTCATCCTCGTCACCGGCATTGGCGGCAACCTGGCGCTCAAAGACGGCTTATTCCCCTTCAATGTCCCGGTTTTCTTCCCGGCAGGCATCCCTGCCATTGTTTTTGCCGCCATGCTGGGAATTTCCATCAACCTGATTTTCGTCCTCTTCAAAACGGAGTAAATGAAAAGTGAAAGGCGAGAAGCGGGTGGTAGAAAGTGGGCAGTGAGTGATGTATAGTAAAAGCGGGAAGCGGTAGTTGGGTGTTTTACCGCTTCCCGCCTTCCCCCCCCTTTACCCTGTTCCACCGCCCGGAGAAACCATGAAAACCCTACACGTTCTCACCCTCCTCAGCCTGCTCTTCACCGCTGCCTTTGCCCCGGCTCAGGCGCCCAACCCCCAACCCCCTGCCGAACCCGTCAAACTCATCTTCATTCATCACTCCACTGGCGGCAACTGGCTAGCGGATTCTGAAAGCAACGAACTGGGCGGCGACCTGGGCAAAGCCCTTGCCCAAAATAACTACTACGTCAGCGCCACCAACTACGGATGGGGACCCGATTCCATCGGCGACCGCACCGACATTCCCGACTGGCTGGAATGGTTCCGGGGAGAAAACAGCCCCACCTACCTGCAAGCCCTCTACACCGAAAACAGCCAAAACATCGGCGATTTTGGCAATTGGCAGCGCCTGCCCCAAGACCCCGGCGGCGAAAATCAAATCATCGTCTTCAAATCCTGCTTTCCCAACTCCGCCCTGGAGGGTAGCCCCAACGACCCGCCCGACCCGGAAGGCTGGCTGAGTGTAGGACACGCCAAATACGTTTACAACCAACTCCTCACCTACTTCGCCACCCGCCCCGATAAACTCTTCGTCATCATCACCGCCCCACCCCTCTCCGACCCCGCCCTCTCTGCCAACGCCCGCGCCTTTAACAACTGGCTGGTACACAACTGGCTAAGCGAAAACAACTACACCCTCCCCAATGTCGCCGTGTTCGACTACTACAACGTCCTCACCGCACCAGACAACCATCATCACCTTGCCAACGGACAAATACAACACGAAGTAAACGAAAACCGCAACACCCTGCACTACCCATCCGGTGACGACCACCCATCGCGGGCAGGCAACCAAAAAGCCACCGCCGAATTTATCCCCCTGCTTAACGCCTTTTACCAGCGTTGGAAGGAAAACGCCCCCGCGCCCCTGCCCCTACCCGCCGCCGAAAACCCCACCGCCCACGCCCCCCCACCGCCCCCGGCGCTGAGCGT
>DYNS01000400.1 GCA_020720965.1 Anaerolinea sp.
CCCCGGCGGCACAACCGGCGAGGTCTACGCCCTCACCGATGCCGAGCGCCTGCAACTCTTTCAATTCGTCCACGACTACGCCGCAACCAAAACCACCCTCCTCGCGGGCGTAAATGCCGGAGCCACCCGTGATGTCATCCGCTTCTCCCAAGCCGCCCAAAAAATCGGCTATCACGGGCTGATGGTCGCCGTACCACCCTACTCCCGCCCCAACCAGGCAGAACTCCTCGCCCACTACCGCGCCGTAGCCCAAAACACCGACCTGCCCATCGTCCTCTATAACTTTCCCTGGCGAGCCGGAACCGAAGTCGGCTACGAAGTGCTGGACGGCTTAACCGCCCAACCCAACATCATCGGCATCAAAGAAGCCAGCGGCGAGATGGCACGCATCTACGAAATGCACCTCCGCTACGGGCAGCGTTACCAAATCATCTGCGGCTCAGACGACCAGGCGCTGGACTATTTCCTCTGGGGCAGCCAATGTTGGATAGGCGGCGCAGCCTCTTGCGCGCCTCGCCAACACGCTGCCGTTCTCCAGGCCGCCCTCGCCGGAGACTTCCTCGCCGCCCGCGCCGCCATGCAAAAAATCCTACCCCTCCTCCGCAACATGGAGAGCGGCTCTTACACTCAAAAAGCCAAACTTGGCTGCCACCTGCGCGGAATCCCGGTTGGTGACCCCCGCCGTCCCCTCCTGCCCCTGCCCCCCGCCGAAGCGGCAGAGTTTCAGCGCATATTCCAACAGGCAATCGAATGATACAACGCCTCTCCTTCTTAGATTCGCACACCGGCGGCGAACCCACCCGCCTGATAGAAAACCTGCCTTTCCCGCTTCAGCCTGGCACCGTTGCCCAACGCCTTACCCAACTGCGACAAAACCACGACCACCTCCGCCGTACCGTCCTCAACGAACCCCGCGGCTCGGACGTGATGGTCGGCGCTTATCTCCTTCCGCCTGCCGACCCCACCTGCCAATGGGGAGTCGTCTTTTTTAACAACGTCGGCTACCTCGGCATGTGCGGGCACGGAACCATCGGCGTAGTCGCCTCCCTCGCCTACCGGGGATTAATCCAACCCGGCGCCCTCCGTCTCGAAACGCCGGTCGGCATCGTCCAAGCCACCCTCCACCCCGGAGAAGGTCCCTACCCCAACCGCGTCTCCGTCCAAAACGTCCCCGCCTACCGATACCGCTCCCACGTCCTCCTCACCGTCGGCGGAAAAACCATCTACGGCGATGTCGCCTGGGGCGGCAACTGGTTCTTCCTCGTTCACCAACACGGCTACGACATCAGCCCCCAAAACCTGCCCGCCCTCACCCACTTTGCCGGGCAGGTACGCCTCGCTCTCGCCCAAAACGGCATCACCGGCGCAAACGGTGCCGAAATAGACCATGTAGAACTTTTCGCCCCCGCGCCGGATGCGGATAGCCAAAGTTTTGTCCTTTGCCCCGGCAACGCCTACGACCGCTCCCCCTGCGGAACAGGCACAAGCGCCAAACTCGCCTGCCTCTACGCCGATGGCTTGCTCGCCCCCGCCCAAACCTGGCGACAAAAAAGCGTCCTCGGCAGCCTCTTCGAGGGCAGCATCAGCCTTCAGGGCGGGCAAATCATCCCCACCATCAGCGGCGAAGCCTGGGTGATGGCAGAGGGCGCTCTCCTCATAGACGAGCGCGACCCCTTCGGGCAGGGAATCCCATGAAGACCGATGTTCTCATCATCGGCGGCGGCTCCATCGGCTTGCACGCCGCCTACTATCTCCTCCAATCTGGGCGCGGCGTCACCATCGTAGACCAGGCAGAAATTGGCAAAGGCAGCTCCTCCGGCAACGCCGGGCATATCGTCCCCAGTCACATCATTCCCCTTGCCGCGCCGGGCGTGCCGCAAGACGCTCTTCGCTGGCTTTTCGACCCTCAAAACAGCCCTTTTGGACTAAAAATAAGCCTTTCTCCCGTTTATCTGGCTTGGCTCCTGCGTTTTGTGCTTGCCTGCACCCCAAAAAACGTCCAGCACGCCATCCCTGCCCTCAAAGCCTTGGGCTTGCAAAGTGCCCAAAACTTTGAGCAAATCATCCGCCGCGAAGCCTTTTCTTGCAGTTACCAACAAAGCGGGCTGCTTTTTCTTTACAATACCGCCGCCGCTTTGCAAGTCGCCACCCACGAAGCCGAAATCCTGCGCGAAAATGGCATCCCCGCCGAGACGCTGCACCGCGAAGCCCTCCTCGCCCGCGAACCTGCCGCCAGTGACCGGGTTGTAGGCGGCATACACTACACCGCCGATGCCTCCCTCAACCCGACAGAATACCTGCGCCTGCTCAAAGACCGCCTGATTCAGATGGGTGCGGTGATGAGAGAAAACACCCCCATCATCGGCTTCGAGATGAGCGCCGGGCGCATCCAACGCGCCCTCAGCCCCCAGGCAGAATTTACCCCCCAACTCGTCCTTCTCGCCGCCGGAGCCTGGTCGCCGCGTCTGGGGCGAGCCTTGCGCCTCCCCATCCCCATCCAACCCGCACGCGGATACAGCCTCACCTTCTCCGCCCCCCCCCCCCCGGCCCCCGCCCGGGCGGGGGCGACTGTTCAGCGCCGCTGCGCGGCGAAACGTGATGCCGGAGCCTCACC
>DYNS01000401.1 GCA_020720965.1 Anaerolinea sp.
TGGGGGGGAGGATGATTTCGTCTGCGCCGGTTTGGGCGCGGCGGCGGAAGGCGATTCCGCGCAGGGCGAGGTTATCCGATTCGGTTCCGCCGGAGGTGAAGAGGATGGCTTGGGGCGGGCATTGCAGGATGCGGGCGATGGTTTCGCGGGCGGTTTCCAGGGCTGCTTCGGCTTTTTGCCCCAGGTGGTGGGTGGAGGAGGGGTTGCCGAAGTTTTCTGCAAAGTGGGGGAGCATACTTTGCAGGACTTGGGGGTGCAGGGGGGTGGTTGCGGCGTAGTCGAGGTATATCATGGGTTGGATTATAGCGTGAAGTAAAAGGTTGCGCCCTGGTTGAGAGCGCCTTCTGCCCAGATTCGCCCTCCGTGTTTGTGGATGACGCGTTGGACGATGGCAAGCCCTATGCCCGTGCCGGGGAAGTCTTGCGGGCTGTGCAGGCGTTGGAAGGCGCCGAAGAGTTTGTCGGCGTATTCCATTTCAAAGCCGACGCCGTTGTCGCGGATGTAGTAGGCGGGGATTCCGTTTTGGGTGGTCTGCCCGACTTCGATGCAGGCGTTGGGGGTTTTGCTGGTGAATTTCCAGGCGTTGCTGAGGAGGTTTTCCAGCGCTACGCGCAGCAAGCCTTCGTCTCCGGCGGCGGAGAGGTTTTCTTGAATGTGAATTTCCACATGGCGGTCTGGTTCGCGGTAGCGCAGGTCGTAGAAGATGGAGGCTGCCAGGGCGGTGAGGCTGAGGGGGTTGAAGTGCATTTCGGTGCGGGTGATGCGCGAGAGGCGCAGGAGGTCGTCTATCAGTTTTCCCATTTGTCCGCTGGCTTCGCGGATGCGGTTGAGGTAGTGTTGGGCTTCGGGGGGCAGGGCTTCGCTGTAGTCGCCGAGAAGGATGCGGCTGAAGCCATCCAGGGCGCGGAGGGGGGCGCGCAGGTCGTGGGAGACGAAGTAGGAGAAGGCTTCCAACTCTTTGTTGGTGGTTTGCAGTTCCTGGGTGCGTTGGCGCACTCTTTCTTCCAATTCGGTGTTGAGGGTGCGGACGGTTTCTTCGGCGCGTTTGCGGTCTTCCAACTCGGTTTGGAGCTGGTCGTAGAGCCGGGCGTTGAGGATGGCGTTGGCGAGCTGGTCTGCCAGGGTTTGGAAGGTTTCTATGTCTTCATCGCTGAAGGCGGATTCTTGTTTGCTTTGGATGGTGAGGCTGCCGAGGATTTCTCCGCGTGTGATGAGGGGTAGGGCGATTTCGGAGCGGGTATCTGGCAGGAGGGGGTTGGAGAAGCGTACCGCGTCTTCGCCTACGTCCAACGCAATGCGGGCGCGGCGGTTGATGGCGCACCAGCCGACCATGGAGGTATTGGCGATGGGCAATTTGTGGTTATTTTGCAGCATGGTTTGCCCGGCACTGCCTGTTCCGGCACGCAGGACGAGGTATTGGCTGGCTTCTTCCACCAGGAAAAGCCCAACGTAGTAGAGGGCGAAGCGTTCTTGCACCAGGTCCACCACGCGCTGGCTTAGTTCGTCTGGGTTGAGAATGGCGCTGGCGGCGCGAGAGACTTCGGCGGCGATTTTGAGCAGGGCGCTGCGGCGCTCCAGGATGTTGGTATCCTGTTCCAGTTGGCGGTTGGCGGTTTTGAGGGCGGTTTCGGCTTGTTGGCGGGTGTTGATGTCTGTGATGGTTCCGGCGATGCGGGTTGGTTTTCCTTCCGGGTTGGCGTAAACCTTCCCGCGCACTTCCACCCAGCAGGTGGTTTGGGAGGCTTTGGGGATGAGATATTCCGCCTGGAAGGTTTCTCCGGGGGTTTTCAGGCTTCGGATGAGGGGGGAGGCTTGCGGGTTTTCGGTGTTGCGCGGGTGCAAAGCCGATTCGATTGCCTGACTGATGTTTTGCGCCGTCTCTGGCTGAATTCCCAGGATTTCGTAGGCGGTTTCGGAGACTTGCCACTGCCGCGTGAGCAGGTCGTAGTCCCAAATGCCCATGTGAGCGGCTTCCAACGCCTGACGCAGGTTTTCTTGGGATTGTTCCAGCGCCTGTTGGGTGAGGCGGTGCTGCTCAATTTCATCCTGGGCGGTCTGGTAAAGGCTGGCGTTTTCGATGGCGAGGGAGACGAGCTCGGCGAATCTTTCTATCCATTGAATTTGGTCGGCGCTGAATTTTCTCTGTGGGTCGGTGTATGCCAGCCCCAAAATGCCAATCACCTGCCCACGCAGCCGCATGGGGACTGCCAAAAGGGCGTGAAAGCCCAGGGTGTTAAAGAGATTGACCTTTCCCTGCCAAGTTTGGTAGTCGTCCACCGTCATACTTTCGCCGCTTTGCAGCACCCGCCCGCCCAAGCCTTCTCCGCGTGTCAGCATGGTGTGCTGACTTTGTGCGAAGACTCCAAACCCAATGACCTGAGTTACGCCGTTGGAGCCGGGCAGGAGCATATCGATATAGCCGTGTTCGGTGTTTACCAGCGCCAGGGCTTGCTTGAGGACCGAATCGAACAGGGGGGGCAGTTCCAAACGGTTGATGATTGCCAGGGTGGTTTGGTTAAAGGCTTGCAGGTAGTAGGTTTGTTCTTGCAGGGCGGTTTGGGTTTGGCGAAGTTCCCCTGCCTGCCTCAACTGCTCGGCAAACAGGCGGCGCACG
>DYNS01000079.1 GCA_020720965.1 Anaerolinea sp.
CAGATACCCGAATAGTTGAAAAAGAGTATAAATTACAACCCAATTATTACGAATCAGAAGATACTGACAATCTGTATGCCTACTGCATGGAGAGGTCAACAGTTTTGATTCGGCGACATGGACGATTTGGAATGATTGTTCCAGTAGGTGTCTTAGGTTTAGATAATTCCATCTCAATACGCAAACAACTAACAAAAAATTACCCATTAAGTTATTGCAGTACTTATTCAGTCCGTCCATCTAAACTGTTTGAGGGAGTTGACCAACGACTGTGTATTTATTTGGGCAAAAAGGACGGCGAGGACTCAACCATTTACACCACCCAGTATGGTCGTTGGAATGTAGACGAGCGTCCAAGTCTATTTTCTAAAATTACTTACCAAGAATCTTTATCACACAAACGATTGAACAGAATTCCGCAATTAGGAAACAAAAACGCTCTTGGAATTCTTTCGAAACTAGAAAAACAAAACCAGAAGTTGATTAAGAATTTTTATTCACCATCTTCGGTTGGTTACTTGATGCATTATCACCGAAGCCCAAATTATTGGATTCGGGCAATGGATTTTGAACCTTATTTCAAGAGCCCAACCAAAACTCGTTCCAACCATCATTTTCGTGACTTGTATTTCACAGACAAATATTCAGGTAAAGTTCTGGGAGCAATTCTCAATAGCACCCTATTCTTTTATTGGTTCATTGCAATTGGGAACGGAAGAAATGTCACAGGTACAGATGTAGAGGAATTTCCTGTTGGCGACATTAAAGATGCGGCAATGGAAGAATTGCCAAAGATTTTTGATCGCCTTATGAAAGAGTACAAAGACAATTCTCAAATTCGTGTTCGGAAAGACACCGAGTTACAAGAATTTCAGCCAGGTCTATCCAAGCCAAGTATAGACGAAATCGACCGCGCGCTGGCGCGTCACTACGGGCTGAGCGATGAGGAGTTGGATTTCATCATCAATTCTGATGTCAAGTA
Organism: Anaerolinea sp.; assembly: GCA_020720965.1. Classification (GTDB taxonomy): domain Bacteria; phylum Chloroflexota; class Anaerolineae; order Anaerolineales; family Villigracilaceae; genus UBA5195. The sequence goes on from DYNS01000079.1 coordinate 983, forward strand.
TCGGATGGGCGTGTCCGCGTTGGGGGAGGAGGAGTAAAAAATGAAAGCAGACAGCCTGAAAATCTCCAAAGTCTTTAGCAGCGGTGGCGATGTTCAATACGTCCTGCCGCACTTCCAACGTGAATATGCCTGGGAAAAAGAAAACTGGCAAACCCTGCTCAACGATGTGCTGGAAATCTACAACGTCTATACCCCAGAAAAAGAGCCGGAGCATTTCATGGGTGCGCTGGTGGTCATCAATGACGGCACGCGCAATGGGGTCATCCCGGTTTTCAAACTGGTCGATGGTCAGCAACGCCTGACGACCATCTCGCTGATGTTGTGCGCCCTGGGGCGAATTGCCGAAACCAATCAGCCACCCCTATACAAGCGTATTCGGCGCTTGCTCACCAATCAGGATGAAGAAGGTCAACTTTTTTTCAAACTGCTTCCAACCACCAAATATGGCGACCGGGATGCTTATCAGGCATTGCTCAATGGTGATGAACCTCCGGGCGGTCTCGATTCCAAAATCCCCGAAGCCTTCCGTTTCTTTTACAAAGAACTGGAAGCCCGCGTCAAACATCCAGTGGAACATCTCGACCCGGAACGGCTCTACATGGTATTGGCGAACAGTTTGCAAGTTGTTTTTATAGACCTGGACCAGGGGGAACGTCCCTACGAAATTTTTGAAAGCCTGAACGCCAAAGGCAAACCCCTCTCTCAGGCGGACCTGGTGCGTAACTACATCGCCATGAGATTACCTGAAAAACGTCAGGGAGATGTCTTTGAAAAATATTGGTCAAAAATCGAGACGCTTTTGCAAGAAAAACGCAAGGTTGGTCGCTCTGGCTTGGGCGAACTAACCGCTTTTCTGCGGCACTACCTTGCCCTGCGTAGCGGTCTTTTACCCAACGAGAGGCATGTTTACGAGCGGCTTCGGGACAGAATCGAGAAGGAGTATGCCCAACCCGCCGAATTTGAGCAAGAAATTGCCACCCTGAAAAATTATGCCGAATATTACGATCGCTTTCTGCGCCCGGAACATGAACCGGATGAACGCATCCGCACAAAATTGCGCCGCCTAAACACGCTGGAGGTATCCACTGCTTACCCGTTTTTATTGGCGGCTTATGATGCCTATAGTAATGGCAAACTGAGCAAAGATGAATTCTCGGAAGGGCTATCTATTCTTGAAAACTACATGGTGCGGCGCTATCTGAGCAGTGAGGCAACCAACTACCTGAATAAGATGTTCCCCGCTTTGTGGCGAGAACTCAGCCCAACTCGCTTCTCCGAATCGCTACGTAAGGTCATTGTCGCCAAGAGTTATCCGCCCGACCATCGCATTAGACGGGATGTCCTGACTGAACAGGTGTATGACAAACGCAGCGACACACGCGGCAAAATAACCCTGGTTTTGGAATCTATCAATCGTCATCTCTCTTCCCAAGCGAAAAGCGGCGGTTATACCATACTCGATGGCGACTCGACCATCGAACACATCATGCCCCAAACCCTCAGCGCCGAGTGGAAAAAGCACATCGGCACCCACTGGGAGCAAGTTTATGCCGATTACCTGCACACCCTCGGCAACCTGACCCTTGTCACCCAGGGCTGGAACTCGGAGTTATCGAATGCGCGTTTTGAAGATAAAAAAGCCAAACTGTCTGGTCACGCACTGCGCCTGAACAGTGATTATTTTGGCGTAGGGATTGATCGTTGGGACGATGAAGCCATCCGGGCCCGGGCCGAATTCCTGCTCGATGCTATCTTAAAACTCTGGCCTGAATTGGGTGCGCCGCCAGTTGTGCAAAAAACGACTGGCACGAAACCCTACTCTCTGACCATGATGGGACAAACCTTCGTCGTTACAACCTGGCGTGATGTCGCTTTTTACACTGCCCAAGCCATTTCTGAACTGGTTGATGACTTTGATGTCCAGATTGCATCCCACATGCCATCTTATTTTGACCACCAGCAATTTCAGAGTGCCTGCCGACAACTGCCAAACGGATGGTGGATTTACATGAACCTGTCCGCTGCCAGTGTCAAAAACTTCTGTCGTAACATGCTTTCCCTGGCAGGCATCCCGGAAGATGAATGGCAGGTTGAAGAGGCTTAATAAGAGATGATGAATGTCCTGCCCTTTTTGCCGGGGCAAATCTCCCTGGCATGGCTATCAACAGAAAGCCAAACCCTGGTGGCATGGGGTAATGTGGAAATTTTGCAAAGTTCCCTGCTGGCAATATTCTCGTCCGTCCAGTGCCCGGCGGGGCGCATCCTGCAAGCGCAAGATGCTGCCCATACCCTGGCACAAAATCGGCAGGCAGTCGTTGGCGGCTTTCAATCGCCGGTAGAAAAGGAAATGCTCACCGTTCTATTGCGTGGCGGCTGCCCCCTGGTGATTTGCCCTGCACGTGGACTGGAAGGGATGCGTTTACCCCCTGTGTGGCAAGCGGCGCTCCGAGCTGGTCAGATGCTACTGCTAACCAAATTTCCCGGCTCGGTCCGGCGTGCCACCCAACAAACAGTCCACGCCCGCAACCGGCTTGTAACCCAACTGGCGAGCGAGGTACTGGTCATTCACGCTCAGCCCGGTGGCAAAATCGCTGCCCTGGTGCAGGAAATCCGTGCCGCAGGCAAACCAGTACGCTCATTGTAAAACGTCAGCGCAAAAAAACGGCAACCTGCAAAATCATCCCTGCCTCCATTGGCAAAGGCAGGGATGATTTTGTTACGTCTCATCAAAAAAGCGCCCGTCCTATTATGGACAGGCGCTTTAGCGAAAACTCCTTCTTGGGTCATTTTTGCTCATACCGGCTGTTCTCTCTCTATACTCCAGCACTGCCCTTTTGGGGATGAGCAAAGAGCGCCCAACTCGAATACTTTCCAACTTGTTCTTATAAACCATCTGCCGAACCGATGCCACAGTGAAGCCTAATACTTCGGCTGCCTCTTGCGTGGTCATAAATTCAGATAAATCGGGCATAATCTTCCATATAGAGTTGATACTTTCGCTAGCGAAAACACGCCAGTTTGTGCGCCGAATAGAGTAACAAAAAAGGGTGCTTAGCATGTCTTTCTCCTTTCGAGAAATACAGCCTCACACCCTTTTAGGTAGGTGCCCCCACGGGGATTCGAACCCCGGTTTTAGCCTTGAAAGGGCTGCGTCCTGGTCCCCTAGACGATGGGGGCGGCCTCTAACTAACTGAGCGGGCTGGATTTTATCACCCATATTTTCATTGGTCAAGCGTTTTTGGCGGTCAATTTTGGGCGGCGAGCGCCACTTCTTCGGCTTCAAAGACCACTTCGTCTTTGCCGGTGAGATTTTCTTGCACTTTTTGGGCAACCAGGCTCAGGTGTCCGGGGTGGGCAACGTAGTTCAAATTGTCGGTGGGGATGGTGAGGACGGGGCAGAGGGTGAAGCCGGAAATCCAGGATTCGTAGAGGTGGTTGAGGCTTTGCAAATATTCCGCCGAGATGCTGCGCTCGTATTCTCGCCCGCGTTGGGCAATCCGTTGCAGCAGGGTGGGGGTGGATGCCCGCAGGTAGATGACCAGGTCGGGCGGGGGCAGGATTTCCACCAGGGTTTGGTATAACTCGCGGTAGGTGGCGTAGTCTCGCGGAGTGATGTAGCCTTGCAGGTGCAGGTTTCGGGCAAAAATTTCGGCATCTTCGTACACGCTGCGGTCCTGAAACACGGAGCGGGGGTGAGCGGAGATGGCGTGGTGAATTTTGAGCCGGTGTGTGAGGAAGAAAAGCTGGGAATGAAAGCCCCAGGCTTGCATGTTGGCGTAAAAATCTGCCAGGTAGGGGTTTTCGGCAACCGGTTCGTAGAAGGGTTGCCAGTCTGCGCCCAGTTTTTGGCACAAGAGTCGCACCAGGGTGGATTTTCCCACCCCGATGTTGCCCGCGACTGCTACAAACTTCTTCATGGGCGTGCCCCGTTTAGTTCCTGCTCGATGAGTTGTTGGAAGACGCTGTAGGGCTGCGCCCCCACCACTGCCAAACCGTTGAGGAAGAACTTGGGCGTGGAACTGACCCCTAACTGTACCGCAAACTGAAAGTCTTCTTCCACTTCGGCGGCGTAGTGCCGCTCCTGAACGCATTGCTGAAACGAGGGTAAATCTGCCCCTATTGCCTGGGCGTATTGCTCGTATGCCGGGTTGCCCATGCCATAAGCGCCCTCAAAGAGGGCGTTGTGGAATTGCCAGTAGTAGCCCTGTTCTCCGGCGCAGTGGGCGGCTTCGGCAGCGCTGACGGCGTTGGCGTGCAGGGATTTGAGGGGGAAGTCTTTGTACACAAAGCGGATTTTGCCTTCGTAGTCCCGCAGCAGTTGGCTAAGGACTTCGTTGTACCAGCGGGCGCAGTAGGGACATTCGTAGTCGCTGAATTCGATGATGGTGATGGGGGCATCTTCCGCGCCGAGGGATGGGTCGCCTTCGGTGGGGATTTCGTAGCGTTGGGCTTGGGGGTTCACCTGCACCTGCGGGGTGGGGGTGGCGGCGGGCGGCTGCCCCCAAAGTACCCAGCCTGCGCCAAGCCCCAGGGCGAACATTGCCATGAGCAGGAAGGCGAATTTGCCAGATTTCATTTTTTGCCTCTTGGGGTAAATTTTGGGGCATTATAACCCGCTTCATTGGGCGCGGCTACGCAGGGTGGCGATGCTTCGTTTGACGGCGGGCAGGCGCAGGGTAAGCAGGAGGGCGATGAGGGCGGCGTAGATGAGCGGTTGCAGGATGTTCCCCTGAAGGTTGAAGAAGTCTCCTTTTTGAGAAAGGAAGAAGTGAACGGCGACCAGGGGGGAGATGAGGTACACGAGGCGGTGCAGGCGCTTCCAGTTTTTTCCCAGGCGTTTCATCCAGTGGGGGAAGGAGGTGATGGCAAGGGGGGTGAGTAGCAAAAAGGCGGCGGCACCGAGCAGGGTGTAAGATTTTGTGCCGACATCCCGCCAGATGCTGAGGAGGTTGAGGTTGTAATCCAGCCAGAGGAAGGTGAGGACGTGCAGGCTGGCATAGAGGAAGCCGTAGTTGCCGAGGGCTTTGCGGCGCAGAGGGAGTTCTTTCCAGCCGGTGAGGGTGGCGAGGGGGGTGCAGGCGAGGGAGAGCAGCAGGAAGTTGAGGGCGAGCAGCCCGGTGCGCTGTTCGATGGCTTGGACGGGGTTGGCGGTGAGGTTGTCGGTGAGGAAGTTGTAGACCAGCAGGGCAAGGGGCAGCCAGCCTGCCAGATGTACGAGGATTTGAAGGGGGGTGGGCTTTTTCATTAGTAGTTTTGGGTTAAATCCATGTCGGCGTAGAGGTGGCTTACTTCTTCGGCGTAGCCGTTGAAGAGCAGGGTGTCGCGGCGGGAGAATTCGCCAATGCGGCGCTCGGTTGCCTGGCTCCAGCGCGGGTGGTCTACGGCGGGGTTTACGTTGGCGTAGAAGCCGTATTCGTGCGGGGCAATTTCGTTCCAGAGGGTTTGGGGCTGCTGGTCGGTGAGTTCAATTTTGACGATGGCTTTGATGGATTTGAAGCCGTACTTCCAGGGAACAACCAGGCGGATGCCGCCGCCGCTTTGGGCGGGGAGTTCGCCGCCGTATAGCCCGGTGGCGAGGAGGGTGAGGTCGTGCATGGCTTCGTCCAGGCGCAGACCTTCCTGGTAGGGCCAGGGATACCAGGGTTCTTTTTGCCCAGGCATATTTTGGGGCTGGTAAATGCTTTGGAAGCGGACGTATTTTGCCGCCGAGGTGGGTTCCACTGCCCGCAGCAGGCTGGCGAGGGGAAATCCTTGCCAGGGGATGACCATGCTCCAGGCTTCCACGCAGCGCAGGCGGTAGATGCGCTCTTGGGGTGGGTGGGCTTTTATCAGGTCTTCCAGCCCAAAGGTTCCGGGGTTGCGTACCATGCCGGTTACTTCCACTTGCCAGGGGTCGGTGGGGAAGTTTTGAGAGAGGCGGGCTACGCCTTCTTTGTCGGTGGTGAATTCGTAGTAGTTGTTGTAGTTGGTGATGTCTTCGTAGGTGTTGGCGGGGTCGCCGCGTTCATCGGTTTTGCCGGATTGGGGATTGCTGGGCGCCGGGGTGGGGGCGGGTGGAGTGGCGCAGGCAGCCAGGATGGCGCCTCCGGCTGCCAGCCCGGCTGCTTTCATAAAGTCGCGCCTCGTGAGGTAGGCGTGTTTGGGGGTGATTTCGGATGAGGGGATTTTTGCGCTCATGGGGTTTTTCTCCTGAATGGGTAAAGGATACCAAATTTGTCTAAAATATAGATAAGAACGGGACTTTTGGACAGAGGAAAATCAAAACAGCCTCCCCACCGGGAGGCTGTTTTGCGTTGTTGATGATTATTTCTGCAAAACGGCTTTCATTACTTCGTCTTCGGCGATGGGTTTGGTGCAGAAGAACCAGTCGTAGCACTTCATGGGTTCTTTGCCGTCCATGCGGTCTTTGGCTACGCCGCAAGAGCCAGCCGGGGGGACGATGACATCGTCACCGGGGCGCCAGTCGGCGGGGGTGGCAATGCCGAAGGCATCTGCGGTTTGCATGGCGATGAGGGCGCGGTAGAGTTCATCAAAGTTGCGGCCCAGGCTGAGGGGGTAGTAGATGATGGCGCGGATGGTTCCTTTGGGGTCTACAAAGAAGACGGCGCGGACGGCTTTGGTGCTGCTTTCGCCGGGTTGAATCATGCCGTATTTTTTGGAAACTTCCATGGTGATGTCTTCGATGATGGGGAATTTGACTTCTACGTTCTTCATGCCCTTGTATTCGATTTTCTCTTTGATGGTGCGGAGCCAGGCGATGTGGCTATACAGACCGTCTACTGAGAGACCGATGAGTTTGCAGTTTGCCTGGGCGAATTTCTCTTCCATGCTGGCAAAGGTCATAAATTCCGAGGTGCAAACGGGGGTGAAGTCGGCGGGGTGGCTGAAGAGAATGCTCCAACTGCCGGTGTAATCTTCCGGGAAGTGGATGGTTCCCTGGGTGGTGACGGCGGTGAAGGAGGGGGCTTTGTCGCCGATGCGGGGCATGGGGGTTATTTCGGGGGTTTCCATTGGTTTTGTTCTCCTGTAGGTCTAAAAATGAGGGTAGGATAACCGGGCGCGGTTAGATTTCTACGCCCAGCCATTGACGGATGAAGTAGCCGATGACGAAGCTGAAGGCGGCTACGCTCAGGCTTAAGCCTGCCATTTCGGTAAAGCGGCGTCTAAAGTCTTCTCCTTTGGCTACGGCGATGTAGAAGTTGAAGATGGCGATGATGAGGACGGCGGTGCTGAGGGCGATTGCCAGGCTGAGGTAAGCGTTTTGCAAAAGCAGGTAGGGCAGGATGAGCAGGGTGACGGTGAGAACGTAGGCGATGCCGGTGTAGATGGCGGCGCGGATGGGGTTTTTGTCGGTTTGTTCGGAACTGGTGGAGAGGTATTCCGAGGCAGCCATGGAGAGGGAGGCGGCGATGCCCGTTACCAGCCCGGAGAGGGCGATGAGTTTTACATCTCCCAGCGCCAGGGTAAGCCCCGCCAGCGCGCCGGTGAGTTCCACCAGGGCATCATTTAGCCCCAGCACAACCGAACCGGCGTAGCGCAGGCGTTCTTCGTCCAGCATTTCCAGCAGTTTGGCTTCGTGTTCTTCTTCGTCCTGGTGAACCTGGGAGGCTTCGGGGATGTCTTTGGCAATTTCGGCGTAGTTGACTTGTGCGCCTTCTTCGCCTTGTTCCATCAGTTTTACGCCAAAGGTGAAGCCCAACACGCGGGCGATGAGGACGTAAAACCAGACCGTGAGCCATTTGGGCGAGGCTTCTGCGCCGGTGTATTTCTTCCAGCCGTTGTAGTGGCGCAGTTCATCGGCGGCGATTTGCTCCAGCACGCGGCGGTTTTCTGCCTGGGGGAGGGAGGCGGCGATGCGGGTGTAGATGTGATGTTCGGTGATTTCGTTTTTTTGGGCAGCCAGTAAACGCTGGCGAAGTGCGGGGGAGAGTTCCATTTTTTCCTTTTAGCGGTTGGGGGTGGTTTCTTTTGCCTGACAGGTGGGGCAAAGCCCGTAGTAGAGAACCCTTGCCCCCAAAACCTTAAAGCCGCTGTTTTGGCTTACTTCCTGATGAATTTCTTGCACGAGTGTGGAGGGAATATCTACGATGGTGTTGCAGGCGAGGCAGGCAAGGTTGACGTGCGGGGATGTGTCGGCGTCGTAGTGGGTTTGCGAATCGCCTGCGCCACCCAGGGCGTTGATGATGCCGAGGTTGACCAGAGTCTCCAGGGTGTTGTAGACCGTTGCCAAAGAAAGGGAGGCAAAACGGGGTTTGAGAATCTCGTAAATTTCGGCAGCGGTGGGGTGACTGTCGGTTTCGGTCAGCAGGGCGTAAATGGCTTCGCGCTGTGGGGTGAGGCGCAGCCCGGCTTGTTGAAGGTTTTGCAGGGGGGAGGGGGTGGAATTGACCATATTTATAATAATTCTAAATTTAGAATTATTATAAATAAAATGACGGAATTGTCAAGGTTTTTTAGGGCAGGTTCAGGTAGCGATGTGCCTGCTGGCACAGGCTCGCGCCCCCGGCGTAGAGCCATTCCTGCAAGCGGGCAGATTGACTCGCGCCCAGGCTGGCATCGGCATAAATGCCGGTTGCCCAGTAAACGTAGCGGCGGGTTTCTTCCGCCCAAGAAGATTCGGGCAGGACGGTAACGCCAATTCCCCCGTTGTAACCGGCAAACGCCAGGCGGGTATCTCCTCCGGTTTGGTTAAGCGCTTCTCGAAGGTATCCCAAACCGCGCAGGGCGTTGGTGTTGGGGTGGTTGGGGACTTCATCCGGTTGGAAGTGGAAGGGCATTACCTGAAAAAGCCCGGCAGCCCCGGCGCTGGAGCGGATGGTGGGATGCCCGCAGGATTCGATTTGCATGATGGTGGCGGCGAGGTTGGGGTCTACGCCCTGTTCCGCCGACCATAGGGTGAGGCTTCCTGCCCAAAATTGCACTTCCGGGGTGAAGAGCGGGGCAATGTTGCCCGCCGAGGGGGTGGGCAAGCCCGGTTCTAACTGGAAACTGAAGGCGGCAAGCACTATGCCGAACAAAATGGCGACAAAGGGGGGTAACAAAAAGCCAGAGAGACAGCCGGGGGAGGGGGCTGTCTCTCTGCT
>DYNS01000402.1 GCA_020720965.1 Anaerolinea sp.
CGCCTCCGCCGAGGTAGGGCAGGGCAACCACACCATCCTGGCGCAAATCGTCTCCGAAATTACCTCCCTCCCCCTCGCCAAAATTCACCTGGTGACGATGGACACCCTGGACATGGGCAACGCAGGCAGCGCCTCCGCTTCCCGCCTGACGGTGATGTCGGGCAACGCCGTCAAAGGGGCGGCGGAACAAGCCCTGCAAAAATGGCAAACCGGAGAGCGCCCCGCCCGCGCCGAGTTCACCTACCTGGCGCCCCCCACCACCCACATGGACGAGGAAACCGGCTACTGCACCCCTAACTTCCTCTACGCCTACGCCGCCCAGGCGGTGGAAGTGGAAGTGGACGTGGAAACCGGTCACTTGCGCCTGGTGCGAGTCACCAGCGCCCACGACGTGGGCAAAGCAATTAACCCGGCGCAGGTACAAGGGCAAATTGAGGGGGCAGTGGTACAGGCGCAAGGCTACGTCATTCAAGAAAATTTCATCAGCCGGGATGGTTATGTTCTCACAGACCAACTCAGCACCTACCTCATCCCCACCGTTCTCGACATCCCAGAGCAAATCGACTCGGTCATTGTCGAAATCCCGGAAGGGGTGGGACCCTGGGGCGCCAAAGGGATAGGCGAACTGCCCTATCTGCCCCTCGCCCCCGCCATCACCGCCGCCCTGCACAACGCCACCGGTGTCTGGTTCGATGACTTCCCCCTCACCCCTCCCCGCATCCTGCGCGGGCTGGGGAAGATATAAGGTAACGACCGGCTGGTATAATCTCCGCCGTATGCTCACCATCCGGCGGATTTTGATTCTCGCCACCCTCCTGCTCCTCGGCGCTTGCGCCCCCACCGACCTGTGGGGGCAGGCATTCACGCCAACCCCCAGCCCCACCCTGCCCGTCTTCAGCCTCCCCAGCCCCAGCCCCGCGCCCACCTTCCCACCCCTTATTGTTTTGCCCCAGCCCGGCACTCCCACCCCCGGCATGGCAACCAAGCCCCAGGCAGTCGCTGCCCAACCCAGCGCCACCCTCCCCCCCGTCAATGCCGAAGGTCCGATGGATGTGTACCAAAGCCAGGGCGGAGACACCCTTCAAATTGTCGCCTCCCGCTTTGGGGTGGAGGTCAATCAAATCATCTCCGACCGCATCCTGCCCCCGGCGGAAAATCTACTCCCTTACGAAACAACCCTGCTCATCCCCAAAACCGACTCTGCCCAAGAGCGCAGCCCCGGCGAAAGACAAATTCCAGATACCGAAGTCGTCTTCTCCCCCTCCGCCAGCAGATTCGACACCGCCGCCTACCTGCAAAACTACGACAGCACCCTGGCCACCTACAAAGAATACATCCTCAGCGGGGGTTGGACGAGCGGTGCCCAAGCGGTAGACCGCATCGCCATCGAAAACTCCCTCAACCCGCGCATCATCCTCGCCATCATCGAATACGAAAGCCGTTGGGTGCGCGGCAAACCCACCAACCTGGCACAAGACGAATACCCCCTGGGGCATAAAGACTACCACTTTCGCGGCTTATTCCGCCAACTCATGTGGGCATCTGGCACCCTCTCCGAGGGCTACTACGGCTGGCGTGCCGGAACCCTGCACACCCTCACCTTTCGAGACGGCTCCACCCTGCGCCTCCACCCCAACCTCAATGCCGGAACCGCCGCCCTGCAATACTACTTTGCCCAAACCCACGAGCGGGCAGAATGGCAGGTCATCGTCTCTGGCGATTTTGCCAAACTCTACCAGGAAATGTTCGGCGACCCCTGGCAACGCGCCGCCGCCTACGAACCCAGCATCCCCAACGACCTGCGCCAACCCAACCTGCCCCTCCCCTTTGAACCCGGCAAAATTTGGGCATTCACCGGCGGACCCCATTCCGCCTGGGAGCAAAAAGGCGCCCTCGCCGCCCTGGATTTCGCCCCCGGCGCCCTGGAATCGGGCTGCGTCAAATCCGACAACTGGGTACTCGCCCCTGCCCCCGGCGTAGTCGTCCGCACCGGAACCGGTATAGTCGTCCTGGATTTAGATGGAGACGGCAGCGAACAAACCGGCTGGAACATTCTCTTCATGCACATCGCCACCCAGGGAAAAGCCGAGCTGGGCGAAACCCTGGCAGCAGACGACAAAATAGGGCATCCCTCCTGCGAAGGCGGCGTCTCCACCGGAACCCACGTCCACATCGCCCGCAAATACAACGGCGAATGGATGCTGGCGGAAGGACCCCTCGCCTTCAACCTGGGCGGTTGGGTTGCCCTCAACGGCGAAGCCCCCTACAAAGGCAGCCTCACTCAGGGAGAAAAAGTGATAGAAGCCTGCACCTGCGGCTCCTACGAAACCCGCATCATCCGCCCCAAAGAAGAATGAAAAAAAGAATCGCATCCACCTCAGGGATTTTCACCCTGCTCCTCGGCATCCTCTCCGCCTGCGCATCCCCCAACCCCACCACCCCCGCGCCCGTCACGCCGTTAAACCAAAGCTTCCCCACCCCGGCGCTTGCCCTCACCCCCCTGCCAACCCGCCCACCCTACCAACCCGGCGAACTCGTCCCCTACACCGCCCAAACCGGAGACACCCTGCCCGCCCTGGCAGCCCGCTTCAACACC
>DYNS01000080.1 GCA_020720965.1 Anaerolinea sp.
GCGCTCGGCGGCGACGTAGGGATTGGCAAACTTGCGCCGATACTCGGCGGTTAATTCCGCTTTGCGGGCGAGGGGGTCGGGGGCGTTTTCCATCTCGCGGCGCATGACGATATTCACCGCGCCATCGGGACCCATCACCGCGATTTCGGCGCTGGGCCACGCAAACGAAAGGTCGCCGCGCACATGCTTGCTGCTCATTACCAGGTAAGCGCCGCCGTAGGCTTTGCGGGTAATGACGGTCAATTTCGGCACAGTCGCCTCGCTGTAGGCATACAGCAACTTTGCCCCGCGCCGAATCACGCCCTGATGTTCCTGCACCGTGCCGGGCAGGTAGCCGGGTGTATCTACCAGGGTGATGACCGGGATGTTGAAGGCGTCACAAAAGCGCACGAACCGCGCCGCTTTTTCCGAAGAGTCAATATCCAGCACGCCTGCCAGTACCGCCGGTTGGTTGGCAACCAACCCCACCGAATGCCCTCCCATGCGGGCAAACCCGATGACGATGTTTCCGGCAAACTCTTCCTGAATTTCAAAAAATTCGCCATTATCCACAATCGCGGTAATGACTTCTTTCATATCGTAGGGTTTGTTCGGCTCGTCCGGGATAATTTCATCCAGTCGGGCTTCGGCGCGGAGGGGGTCATCGCCGGTTTGTACAAAGGGCGGGTCTTCCATGTTGTTTTGGGGCAGGTACGAGAGCAATCTCCGAATCAGGTAAAGCGTATCCGCTTCGCTATCAGACGCCACATGGCAGACCCCGGATTTTACAGCGTGAACGCTTGCCCCGCCCAAATCTTCGGCGGAGACTGTTTCATGCGTCACAGTTTTGACCACGTCTGGACCGGTGATGAACATGTACGCGGTGTTGCGAGTCATAAAGATGAAGTCGGTTAGCGCCGGGGAATAGACTGCCCCGCCCGCGCTGGGACCCATAATGGCAGAAATTTGTGGGATGACCCCGCTGGCAAGGGTGTTGCGCAGGAAGATTTCGCCATACCCGGCGAGCGAAACCACCCCCTCCTGAATCCGCGCCCCGCCGGAATCGTCAATCCCGATGATGGGCGCGCCGTTTTTCATCGCCATATCCATAATTTTGAGAATTTTCTCGGCATGAACCTCGCCCAAGGAGCCGCCAAAGACGGTAAAGTCCTGCGAGAAGACATATACAAGCCGTCCCTCCACCGTTCCCCAGCCGGTCACAACGCTATCGCCGGTGAACTTTTGCTTATCCAGCCCAAAGTCATGGGTACGGTGAACAACAAAGGCATCCACCTCGCGGAAGGAGCCTTTATCTAACAAAATGTCAATGCGCTCGCGGGCGGTTAATTTGCCGCGCTTATGTTGCGCCGCAATCCGCTCTTCTCCCCCGCCCAGGGCGGCTTGGGCTTTGCGTTGCCGTAGTTCTGCAATTTTGCTCATTTATCTTCCTTCCATTCATCAAACAGAGGTTTCAGCATTGCCAGGCTCAGGTTGTAGAATAACAGCGCCAGGATTGTTATTACTAGCGCGTAGCCATAATTTTGCGCCGGGGCAACCTGCACCAGCCATGTATCCAGCCAATACCAGGCGGCGTATAGCCAGGGTAGCGCCCAAAATACGGGCAGGGCTTGGTGTTGACGGGTAAGAAATGCCCACCCGAAAAAAAATCCCGCCAAAGCCCAAAATACGCCGGTTGCGCCCACATAAAATCCATTTGCGCCAAACTCTTCTAAAACCTGCCATTGCAGCCAGGTGGAATACACCCGCAGCATGTTCCAGGCAGTGATAGATAACACATATCCCAAAACCGTAGTTACGAAGAACTCTTTCTGTTCCTGGTCCATTGCCCCGCCCTCTACGGCAAAAACCGCAAAAGTTCCTTGCGCCCATACACCGGGGCAGCCTTCACCGGTTCAAACTGCTCTGGTTTAAACTGCTCCACATAGGGCATTGTCTCGGTGACGATGTAATAATTGGCAAAGACATAATCCAGCCCCATGGCGCTCAGGTATTGGGAGGCTTGCCCATTTTGCACTGCCAAAAAATAGGGGTAGGAATTAATCAGCCCGTCCATATTCACTACCGTCCGGTTCTGAATAAAATACCCGGCATTTCCGCCGCCTGTCATCCCAATCAGCGACCCCGGCTCGGTGTATCCCTCCAAAATGGGCAGCATATCCATATACGGCTCGTTTGCCTTGGGGTCTGTAAAAGGCATTCGGCTCAGGATGGTCGTTGTAAAAGAAAAAGCCAGCCACAGGCTTAAAACCCCGGCAAGCGCCCATTGCGCCCGGCGCAGCCACAAGCCTTTGCCCAGGCTGTGCAGCCCCAAAATCACCGCCAGGGTAATGGATAGCATCTGCATCACCCAATACCACTCGTGCGAGGCGGCATAGCCCATTGCCCCATACAAAAATGCCTGTAAAAAAGCGGAAATAAACAGCGGAACAAAGCCCATTTGGAACAAAGCCGGAAAACTGCGCCGCTTCGCCCTCAGGACGAGGAAGAGCCACAGCCCCCCCAACACCCCCGCCGCTGACCAATACCAGGTGGAAGCCTGTCCGCCGTTTTCAGACATTGCCCTCGCCCAATCCATCAACGGGATGCTGACCAGCCTCCATTCCAGGGTATGCCCAGGGTCGAGAGAATACACATCCAAAATAGATTTGGCTCCCCCGCCGTAAACGTCATTGGGCAGGGTTCCCCACCATCGCTTAATCTGCCCGCTGACGGGCATGGGGGTTTCAAACAGGGCGTAATTAACGCCCATATACGCCAATAATGCCGCCGCCAGAATGCCGTAGTATAGCAACCCTTGCTTTACCCATAGCCCCAACGCCTTCCAACGCGGAGCCAGGTCTTGCCACTCTGGGGCGGGGGATTGCGCCTGCCAGGGGGAGGTTACCCGCACAAAAAGGCGCAAGAGCAGAGCCGCCAAGCCCATCCCCACCCAATAGAGGGCAGGCACGGCGCGGGGCAGCTGTGCCAACCCCGCCGCAGAAATGCCAAAGAGCAATACACTGCCCACCGCCGCGCTTGCGAGGGTCGCGCCCAGGGTTCGCAGGGCAAGCCCAGGCAGGGAAAAACGTTTGGGGTGTTCGTATAGACCAGTAAAGTAAAAGAGGGCGGTTTGGGTCAAAAAAGCGGCGGCTGCCATCACCATCGCCGAGTCGGTGAAGATGAGCAGGTAGAACTTGAGTTCGGCGCGTTGAATGTATGCCGCTACCATGAGGGCGAAACTGAGCGCTAATTCGGCGGGGAGCAGGTAACGGGCGCTATTGCGCCGAAAAATGACCCAAACCCCGGCGAGCAGGGTCAGGTACACCGCATCCAGTCGGCTGAGGAGGACGATGACCGACAGCAGCGCCAGTTGGGCAAGGTCACGGTAGCCCAGGGTTGGTTTCTCTTCCAGGGTTTGCATGTAGCGCAACAGGGCGAGGATGGCAAAAGCCAGCAAACCGGTTTCCATGCCCTGTTGGGTGATGATGCCGTGCAGGGTGACATCCAGCGCCCAATACGCGCCTGCCAGCATGGCAAGCGGAGCTCCGACCGGTTTTTGCAAAAGCCGAAAGAGTAAAACTCCACTCGCTGCGCTCAAGCCTGCCATCACAACCAGCAGCACTCTCAGCGGTAGGATAAGGTCGAAGCGTGCCAGGGCAAAGATGGGGGTTGTGACCAGCAGCCAAAGCGGGTGATAGCCATTGGTGAGGTTGATTCCGTCAAAGGTGGAGCCGTGCCCCTCGCTGATATTCTGCGCGACTTTGAAGTAGTAGTAGGCATCGTCCCGCGTGAACCAGCGGGTGGAGAAGTTGCGCGGGGCAGAAAACGCCACAAAAAGGTGAACGCCCATCACAACGGCGATGAGCGCCAGTTCAAACCAGTGAAAACGCTTCAGAATATTCAAAAAAACCTCGTTTAGGGGGTTATGCTCAGGGTGATTTTGCCTTGCTGTTTGCCCGCTTCCAGCCTTTGGTGGGCTTGTTCTGCCTGGCAAAGTGGGAAGGAGACATCCAATGCGACTGGTAGTTTGCCGGTTGTGACGAGAGTCATTACCTCGGCGTAGTCTTGCCGGGTTCCCATGGTGGAGCCGAGCAGGCTGAGGTGCTTGCTGAAGAGGAAGCGGTTGTCAATTTCAAATATTGCGCCGCCGGTGTTGCCAACGGTGAGAATTTTGCCGCCTTTGCGGGTGGCGCGGAAGGAGAGTGGGAAGGTTGTGCCGACATTGTCCACAACCAGATCGGCGCCGCGTTTTTGGGTGGCGGCGTAAACGGCTTTGTGCCAGGCGGGTTCGGCGCTGCGGTCTATCAGCACATCCGCGCCCAGGCTTTCTGCCAGGCTTAGTTTTTGCCGGTCGCCGCCAATGACGATGACTTTTGCGCCTTTGTATTTGGCAATGGCGATGGAGGCGGTATTGACCCCGCCCGAAGCGCCCACGACCAGCACCGTTTGCCCGGCTTGCACCTGGGCGCGGGTGACGAGGGAATGCCAGGCGGTGAGGTAGGTTAGCCCGGCAGCGGCGGCGATGTGCGGGTCGAACCCGGTCGGCAGCCGGAAGAGTTGGCGCACCGGCAGGCGGATATATTCGCAGTAGGTTCCGGGCTTGGTTTCGCCCAAAAGCTGCCAGCGCTCACACAGGTTGTCTTGTCCATTTTGGCAGGCTTGGCACTCTCCGCAGCCCAGGTTGGCATTGAGGCTTACTTCTTCTCCCACCTGCCAGCCTTGCACGCCCTCGCCCAGGGCAACGATTTTGCCCGCCCCATCCGCGCCGGGGATGTGCGGGTATCCCAGGCGGATGCCCTCCCAGCCGTTTCGCACCCAAATATCCAGCCGGTTGAGTGCGGCGGCGCGGAGTTGGAGCAGGGCTTCGCCGGGGGCGGGGCGGGGAGTGGGGATTTCCTCGCAGCGCAAAACCTCTGCGCCGCCGTGTTGGTGAAAAACAATCGCTTTCATTGTAGCAAGACCTCCCAAATGTGAACGTTGGCAGGGTCGCCTCGGGTGTTGTCTTTGACCGAGATGAACACCCGCCCCGCCAGGAGGGGCGAATTGCCCAGGGGTAGGGTAATGACCGGGTCTGGGAGCAGGTCGGTGAAGGTTTGGGTTGTTTCGGTGTAGGTTTCGCTTTCGGGCGGGTACACCCTTACGGTTACGGTAAAACTCTGCATCGAGCCGGTTTTCAGTTGCACCTGGCGGAGGGGGATGGGGGTTTCCAGGAAAAATTCCAGGGTGAGGGGGTTGGCAGCCTTGCCCATTGCCAGGGTGTAGGGGTCGCCATCCAGCAGGCTCTCCGCCGAGCCTTGCAACGGGGAATGTTGCAGTATCACCGTCTGCCCCAGATAAGGCAGGGTTTCTTGCACAGGGGTACGCAGAAGTTGGTATTCTTCTTCCAGCAGGGTTTGCAGGTTTTCGCCGTAGTCCATGTTCAGCAGGTAGAAGGCGGTTGTGCCATCCGGCGCGGGGATTTGGTCGCGGATGCGGATGTTGGCGATTTTGGGGTCTTGTATCAGTTTTTCGTATTCCACGCTGGTAACGACAAAGTAGAAGGAATCGCCCAGGGGTGGGCGTTTTTGGAAGATGTCGTAGATTTGTCCTAAGGACAGCCTCTCCAGCAGGGGCGAGGGGAGGAAGAAGCGCGGCAGGTACTGCGCCCCATTTGCCCAGGAAGCCGAGACCATGACCTGGGCATCGGGTTCGTTTTGCAGGATGGGCAGTACGGTTTCTTCGTACACCTGTTTTGCGCCGTATTGCATTCCAAACAAGCCGTAGTTGGTGTCCCAAAGGGGTCCGTTTTGCAGGGCATCGGTCAGCATCCAGGCATTGATTCCAAGCAGCAGCCCAAAGACGAGGGCAGCCAGGCTTTTGGCGCGGTTTTGGAAGGTGGGCAGGCTTTGCAAGTGGGCGAGCAGCCAGTTTAGCCCCGTGCCTGCCAAAATGCTGGCGGGGATGACAAAAACCAGCGCCCTGGTGATGCCCACCTCCGCGAGGGATGCCCCGCTGGGGGCTGCCAGCGCTGCCAGAAGGATGACGCGGCTGCTGCTGTCTTTCCAGCGCTTCAGGTGAATGACCAGCCCTATCAGCAGCAGGGGCAGGAGCCAGAGCGGCAAATGACCGTAATCCTTCATCTGATGCCGCGAAAGGTCGCCGCCCATTGCCTCGAACCAGCGGAATTGGGTCAGGTCGAACCAGGGGGTGCTGAAAAAATTCAGCAGGGCGGTGTAAAGGGGGCGGGTGAAAGGTGTGGAAAACCAGTAGAAAGGACTCAGCCCGTACAGGTATTCCCCTGCGAAGCTTTTCAGTTTCTCGGTTAGGGGCAGGGGCTGCACCCAATAAGACCCCAACTGCCGCAGGTGGTCGGCGGGTTCGTATTGCCCTCCCATCCGAAATCGCAGGTAAGGCAGCGCCGCCACTGCCAATAAAACCGCCGCCTTCCATACCGTCCCACGTTGAGACCAGTGATAGCGCCAGTCGCTTGCCAGGAACAAAACGCCGCTCACTGCCATAATCAGTTGCCCTGGGCTATAAGCGTAAAAAGCCAGCGCTCCCCACAAAACCGCCGCATACAGGTTGTTGGGCGCTCCGTTGCGGTAAGCCAGGTAAAAATACAAAAAAGCGCTGTAAAAAGAGACAAAAAGAACTGTCTCGAAGGCGGTGCGGGAATGTAAAAACCAGGCGGGTGCCGCCGAAAGGAGCAAAATCCCTGCCCAGGCGTAACGTGCCCCCAAAAAGCGATGCAAAATGCCCCCCACCGCCAACGCCGCCAACAGGCTTGTCAGCACGGAAACGCCGCGTGTAACCAAAACCGAGTTACCAAACAGGATGTGCGGCAGAACCTGCCAGTACACGCTTGTCCCCAGGTTGAAGTACCTGCCATTTTGAAAATAAGTCGGCAAAAATTCGCCATCCGGTCCGTGCCAACCCCTCTGCACCAACTCCGCCGCCGAAACCGTCTGCACCGCCTCGTCTGCAAAGAAGTAGATGGGGTATTCTTCCAGCCCCCAAAGACGCACGAGCAGGTACACCCCCAAAGCCAGCCCAAAAAGCCAGGCTTGCAGGCTGCGTGGCAAAAAACTCTCCAAAACCCGGCTCAGGGCTTGGAAGGGCTTTTGCAGGGTCTGCCAGGAGAAGGCGGCGCGGCTTTTTTGCCAGACGCTCACCTGTCCCTCTTCATCTGCGCGGATGGTGATATGCAAAACGCTTCCCGGAGGCAACTCCGCCTGGATGGAAACCCGCGCCAGCCTCCCGGAGGAAAGCGGGATAACCGTTACCGGGGTATTTTGCAGGCTAGAGGAATCTTCCGTTTGGGGGGCATCCCCCGCCGAAAGTGAAATTTTCTCCTGGGGCTGCCGTCTCCACCCTGAGAGAGAGAGACGGGGCAAAGATATTGGGGGCAGGCGCAGGTTTATTTTCCTCTGGCGCAAATGCCATAAACCCACATCCAGCCCCACCAAAACAGCCAGGAGTAAGACGGCTTGAATCAGAAATTCTTCGGTCATGGCTGCCTGCGGATTTGGTAGGCGAAGAACAAGATTTCTTGTGGGAAAGAACGCCGTGGAACGGTAATCCATTCTCCGCCGGGGAGTTGAGCGGCAATCTGGCGCAGGTCTGCCTCCCGGCTGGGAGTGGCAACGAAGAGGATATTTTTGCCGGTTGGCACTTGAGACACGAAGGCGGGGCTGATTTCGTTGAAGTCAAATTTGGGGGTGTCGGGGGAGAAGTAGCCAAAATTGCCAAAAACTACGTAAGTGACCGGGGCGCCAACCATGTAGAAGATTCCGTTTTTTCCTAAATCTGAAATATAGGTTCTGGATTCGTACACAATTTCGTTGCTCAGGTCGGCATAGTAGTTTCCGCTGCGGTATTCCCCAAAGTAATATTTCAGTTCCACCACTCCGTTAAGCAACAAAAAGAGCAAGAGTAGGGCAGGGGCGGCGACTTTTGCCGCCTGGTTAAGGCTTTGCAGGGCTTTTGTCAGGCTTACCAGGCTTATCGCCGCCAAAATAACCGCCGCCGGGGTAGCGCCCAACATCCGTTGGCTGCTGGGGGCAGAGATGGTAAGAGCGGAGCCGAACAGGATGGGGGCAATGAACCAGGCGAGTACAAGGAAAGCTCTTTCCTCCCGCAGGCGGGCGAGAACCAAGCCAATGCCCAAAAGGAGCAAAATGGCGCTGCCAAAGGAGAAGTAGGGGCGGGGCGAGTTGAAGAAGTTGGCTGGCGCGCCGGTTGCCACAAAGGGCAAAAAGGATAGGGCAAACTGCCGGGCAACGATGTACACTGCCGGGCGACCGGTTGCCTCTGTTTGGCTTTGTAGGTAGCCGCTTTCCACAATCCCGACCATGTTCAGCCGTCCGTTAAAGTCGTTTGTGTTGATTGTGTAACTGCCCAATAGCGGCGCAAGGGTGAGAAAGAAGGCAATGCCAGCCATAAGCAGGTTGGTGGTGTTGGCGCGTAAAAATCCGCGCCGGAAGAGGGAAACATATAGGAGAAAAAGGAGAGCCAGCCCGGCGGAAAGTCGGCTGCCGGGGTAGGTGTAAAAACATAACCCGGCAATAATCCCCGCCGCCAGGTAAAAGGTTCTTTCTCCGCGTTGGACTGCCCGGTAGGTGAGCCACAGCAGCAGGGCGGAGGTGAGCGAATCGACGATGTTGTCTACCCCGGTGCGGCTGAAGTGGAGGTGGTAGGGCAGGGCGCTGAGCAAAATCCCTGCCACCCAGCCCGCCGCTCTCCCAAAGGCTTCTCTGGCAAACAAGGCGGTGAAGAGGACTGCCAGCCCTCCCAACAGGGCGCTGCCCACTCGCACGCTGAGGGCGGAGGCGTTTCCAAACCAGGCGACCCCCGGCAGGTACGGTAGAAATGCCAGGCGAGGGCGGTGCGCCCAACCGATGTCGAAGAAGTTGTTACACTCGCCCCGTAAAAAGCAGAGGGCGCTTTTGCCTACCTCACCTTCGTCATTGTTCATGGGGTAGGGGTGCAGTTCCAGGTCTAGCAGCCGCAGGCTAAAAGCCAGTAGCAGTAGCAGGAGCAGGGCTAGAATTTCTTTTTTGTGTTTGCGCCAAAGGTCGAGGAGGGTGCGCGGGGTGGGGAGGTTGACCTGATGGTAGAGAAAAAGCCCCAGGCTGAGAATCCAGACCGCCAAAATGGGGTAGCCGTTGGAGTGCCGCTCCTGAGCGCCGGGGAGGCTGAGTTGATAGGCGGCGAAGAGGGCAAGCCCCAGGCTGCTGAACCAGAACCCCATGCGGGCGGGCTGCGCCAGGGCGGGGGAGGCGGTTTGCGGCGCGGAGGCAGGTAGCAGCGGAGTCCCCAGTTGTTTCAGCCCCCGTAGGAGGAAGAAAATCGCAGCCAGGTAAGAGAGTATCCCTGGCAGGGGCGAGGCGTTGTCGCCCACTCTTGCCAGCCATTCGCTTATTTCTTCGTAGCCCGCGCCGTTGGTGGCGGATAAAGCAAACAGGGTTTGCCCCAAAAGGGCAAACCCCAAAGATGCCAGCAGAGAAAACGTGCCGGTTTTTCGCTCTGGTGGGATGGCGAAAGCCGTGAGTTGTTTTCTCATGCGTTGGGTTTATTTGAAGCCGAGCTCTTGCCGTGAGATGACCATGCGCTGAATTTCGCTGGTGCCTTCGTAAATTTCGGTAATTTTGGCATCGCGGAAGTAGCGTTCTACAGGGAGTTCTTTGCTGTAGCCCATGCCGCCATGAATTTGGACTGCCTGATGGGCGACAAACATGGCGGTTTCGGAGGCGTAGAGTTTTGCCATGGCGGCTTCTTGCGAGAAGCGTTCGCCGGTCTTTTTGGCGCGTTCTTTTGCCAGGGCAGCGTTGTAGATGAGCAGGCGGGCGGCTTCGATGCGGGTTTTCATATCTGCCAGTTTGAAGCCGGTTCCCTGAAACGCCCCAATTGGCTGACCAAACGCCTGACGTTCCCCGGCATATTGGCGGGCGGCTTCGTAGGCGGCTTCGGCAATGCCCAGCGCCTGGGCA
>DYNS01000081.1 GCA_020720965.1 Anaerolinea sp.
GTGCGCCTGGGCGCTGATGGTGAGGGGGGCAGAATCCAGGTGGTAGTAGCCGCCTTGTTTTTCCAGCACTTCTTGCAGCATGTAGGCGGTTGCGCCGCCTGGCACGTCTTCGTCCAGGAAGGCGATGCGGTTGGTTTTTTGCAGCGATTGCAGGATGCTATGAGGCAGGTCGAAGGGCAGCAGGGTTTGCACGTCTATTACTTCGGTTTCTATGCCAAAGGGGGAGAGTTTTTCGGCGGCATCCAGGGCGATGCGGCAGGTGGAGCCGTAGGTGACAAGGGTGATGTCTTTGCCAGGGCGCAGAATCTCCGGCACGCCCAGGGGTAGGGTGTAAGCGCCGATGTTTTCCGGCATTCTTTCTTTTATCCGGTAGCCGTTGAGGGGTTCCACCACGATGGCGGGTTCATCGGCTTGCAGGAGGGTGTTGTAAAAACCGGCGGCGCGGGTCATGTCTCGCGGGGTGAGGAGGTACATGCCCCGCACCAGGTTCAGAATTCCCGCCATGGGTGAGCCGCTGTGCCAAACGCCTTCCAGCCTGTGCCCGCGTGTGCGGACGATGACGGGGGCTTTTTGCCCCCCGGCAGTGCGCCAGTGCAGGGTTGCCAGGTCGTCCGACATCAGTTGCAGGGCGTAGAGGAGGTAATCCAGGTATTGAATTTCGGCAATGGGGCGCAAGCCGCGCATGGCAAGCCCAATTGCTTGCCCCAAAATGGTCGCCTCGCGGATGCCGGTGTCGCCGACCCGCAGCGCCCCATATTTCTCTTGCATCCCCCGAAAACCCTGGTTCACGTCTCCCAGCCTGCCAACGTCTTCGCCAAAGGCGAGGATGCGCGGGTCGCGGGCAAAGGCGGCATCGAAGGCGGCGTTGAGAATTTCAAAGCCCATCAGGGTGAGGGCGTTGCGGGCGTAAGTGGGGGGGATGTGCGGAACTTTTAGCGCCGCGCCAGTGTGCAGGTGCGAGCCAAACCGATGGGCGTTGGCGGCGTCTTCGGTTTGCTTCCAGGTTTTTAGTTTTTGTAAGGCAGGCTGAGGGTCAGAGCGGCTCAGGCGCAGGGCTTCGTGGGCGGCAACGTGCAGGTCGCGGCGTTGGGGTTGGGGGTGGGCAAAAATTTCGTTTCGCAGGCGGGTCAGTTCTGCCGGGCGGGGGCTGTGGGGGATGATTTCATCCAGCAGGGTGAGGATGCTTTGGCGTTCCTCCATGAAGGGAGCCTGGTACGCCTCCCAGGCGGCTTTGCGAATATTTTCCACCCTTTGGCGGTCTTCCGTTTCGTAGGCGCTCAGTTTCTCCTCGTCCACGATTCCGTTTTGCAGCAGCCAGGCGCGGAATTTTTTGAGGCAGTCAAATTCCGCTTCCCAGCGCAGGCGCTCCGGGGTTTTGTAACGCTCGTGGCTGCCGCTCGTGCTGTGCCCCTGCGGTTGGGTCACTTCGGTGACGTGTACCAGGGCGGGGATGTGATATTCCCTTGCGGTTTCGGCGGCGGCGGCATAGGTTTGCAGCAGAGCGGGGTAGTCCCAGGCGCGCACGCTGTAAAGGTCGTAGCCGCGATCACAGTCTTGCGCCGGGCAAACATCCCGCTGAAAGCCGCGCAAAATTGCCCCAATGTTTTCCTTCACCATCTGAAACTGATTCGGCACCGAGATGCCGTAACCGTCATCATAAATGGTGATGACCGCCGGGGCTTTGAGAACCCCAATGGCGTTCACGCTTTCCCAAAACAGCCCCTCGGCGGTGGAGGCGTTGCCGATGGTTGCCCAAGTTACCTCGTCCCCGTGATGTGAAAATTGCGGAAAGGCGGCGAGTTCCGGCAAATTGCGGTACAACACCGAGGCGTAGGCAAGCCCAACGGCGCGGGGCATTTGCGAGGCGGTGGGGGAAACATCCGCCGAGATGTTGTAACTTTCCACCTGGCTTTTCCAGTCGCCGGAGGGGGTAAGGTAGGGGGAGGCAAAATGCCCGTTCATGGCGCGTCCGCCGGTGGCGGGTTCGTGGGCAACGTCTGCATGGGCGTACAGTTGAGCAAAAAATTGCTGAATGGTGAGCGCCCCCAGAGCAAACAACCAGGTTTGGTCGCGGTAGTAGCCAGAGCGCCAATCCCCCTTGTGAAAAGCGCGGGCAATGGCAAGTTGGGCAACTTCTTTTCCGTCTCCAAAAATGCCAAATTTGGCTTTCCCGCTCAGCACCTCCCGCCGCCCAATGAGGCTGGCTTGGCGGCTTTGGTAGGCGAGGCGGTAGTCTTGCAAAATCTCCTCAGGTGAAAGGGGAAGTCTTTCCGAACCCGGCTGTGTGGGCATAACTCTCTCCTTTGGAATTGGATGATATTGGTGCGATTATATCTTGCTTCGGGTTTTGGGCAAATCCATCAGGGTTACTTCCGCCAGCAGGCGGGCGTTTACGTTGTTCTCCAGCCTTTCCAGGGCTTTTTCCATGGCGGCGGCAATTTGGCGGGCTTGGGGCAGGTCCACATTCAACGCCAGGGCTTCAATTTCTTCGGCGCGGTCTATGTTGGTCAGGCTCGCCGCCGCGCCGGATGTTTTAAGCAGGACATCCCTCCAGTAGGAAAGCCAGAGCAGCAAAGTTTGTCGAAAAGCGTCCTTCTCGCGGGCGAGTTTTTCGGCGTAGGCAAAACGCTCGCGCCGGTTGGCGGCGAGCAGGCTCCGCAGCTCGTCCAACTTCTCGGTGCGAAAGGCAAGGGTTTTCTCGTCCCCTGCCAGGCGCAGGGCATAGCCGGGTCTGCCGCCAGATAAATGCCCCAGCAGCTGCGCTTTTTTTTCCTCCACCTGGTTTTGGCGCAAAAACGAAGCGACCTGCGCCGGGGTGAGCGGGCGCAGGCGCAAAATTTCGCAGCGCGAGAGGATGGTGGGTAGCAGTTGTTCGGCGTTGTCTGCCGTTAGCAGCAGCAGGGCATGGGCGGGGGCTTCTTCCAGGGTTTTTAGCAGGGCGTTTTGGGCGTTGGGGTTGGCTTCCTGAAAGCGTAAAAATAGCACAACCTTGAAGGGGGATTGATACGGCTTAAGCGAAAGGAATCGCTGCGCCTCGCGCACCTGCTCCACCTTCAGCGTTCCGCCTTCCGCCTCTGCCTGGATGACCATTAAATCTACATTTTGCCCTGCCTCTATCTGCTTGCAGACCCGGCAGGCGCGGCAGGGAATCCCTGGCGCGGAGGGGGTGGGGCAGTTGATTGCCTGTGCCAGGCGTAAAGCCAGGGTGCGCCTGCCTACCCCAGCCGGACCGGTGAGGAGATAGGCGTGTCTCAGCGCCTGATGTCTTACATGCTGCTGCAACATCTCCACCGCCCATTGATGACCGTACACATCCCAATCGTTCATCTCGTTGTTCACTCCTGTCCGGCGCGCAGGCGCAGAAAAGACTCGTAGCGTTCCCGGCGCAGGCTTCCGGCGGCGAGCGCCTTTGTCACCGCGCAGCCTGGTTCGTGGGTGTGCGAGCAGTCGCTAAACTGACAATGAGAGACAAGCTCGCGCAGGTCTGGAAAGTAGGCTTCCAATTCTTCCGGTTCGGTGTCCCACAGGGCAAGCGACTTCCAGCCGGGGGCATCTGCCACCCAGCCGCCCATCTCCAGGCGGTGCAACTGCCGAAAGTTGGTGGTGTGCTTGCCTTTGTTCATTGCCTGGCTCACCTCCCCAACGGCGATGCCCAAACCGGGTTGCAGGGCGTTCATCAGGCTGGATTTTCCCACGCCGGAGGGTCCTGCCAGGGCGGAGAGTTTTCCGCTGAGGGTTTGGCGCAGTTCCGGCAGCCCCTCCCCGGTGTGGGTGGAGGTGAAGATGACCGGGTAGCCGAGGCTGATGTAGATTTCAAACAGGGCAAGGGCGGCGGTTTTTTCCAGCAAATCCACCTTGTTTGCCACAATCACCGCCGGGACGTTTTGTTTTTCGGCAATGACGAGGAAGCGGTCTAACATGCGGAGTTTGGGTTGGGGGTTGGCGCAGGCAAAGACGAAGACGGCTTGGTCTGGGTTTGCCAGCAAAATTTGGCGGTATTCCCCTTGAGGGCGGGGGTCCAGGCGGATAATTTCGCTTTTGCGGGGCAGGATTTCTTCTATCACTCCACTGCCATCCGGCAGGTGGGAGAAAATCACCTGGTCGCCGATGGCTGCCAGGTCGCCTTCTCTGCGCCCCTGCTTAAGCCTGCCTCGCAACTGACAGGTGACGGGGGTGGCAAGTTCCGCGCCCAAAACGGTGAAAAAACCAGATTGGGCGCGGATGATGAGACCGGTGAGGGGTGGGGTGAGGGTCACGCGGGTTTAGGGTTGCGGGGTTTGTTCGCCGCCGAGGGGCGTGGGGGTGCGGGTAAGCCCAAAGTTGGCTTCCCACCAGTACAGGCTGCGGGGCTGCCCGTAGAAGTAACTTTCCACAATTCGCTTAAAGATGGGTGCGCCATAATCTGAGCCTTCGCCTTCGTTTTCCACAATGACGGCGATGGCGACATCTGGAAAGCCTTCGATTTGGGCATCGGTGTACCCGGCAAACCAGGCGTGTGGCAGCCCGGAGCCGGATTCGGCGGTGCCGGTTTTGCCGTAGATGGGGATGTTGATGTTGCGGAAGCGGTGTACCGCCGTACCGCGTGGGTCGCGTACCACTGCCAGCATGGCAGTTTGCAGGGCTTCCAGGGTTTCTGGTTTAAGGGGCAGAGTGGCGCGGGCTTCGGGTTTGAAGATGGTCGTCTCTGCACCGCTGCTGTCGGTCACTTTTTCCACAATTTGGGGGCGGTAGAGGGTGCCGCCGTTGCCCAGGGCTGCCATAAAGTTGGCAACCTGCAAGGGCGTTACCAGCACATCTCCCTGACCAATTGCCTGGTTCACGGCTTCGATTTCTCCGCCGCTGGTGGGGAGGTTGTTAATCTGCCCTGGCAACTCCGGCAAAACGCCGATGCCGGTTGTTTGTCCCAGCCCAAAGGCGCGTGCCATATCGGCTACGGCGGTGGTGCGCCCCTGACGGTATAAATCTAGCCCGATGTGCCAGAACCAGGGGTTGCAGGAGCGCATTAATCCCTGACTGAGGGTGAGTGTACCGGATGGTTTGGTGGTACAAGCTCCTTCTGCGGCGAATTCATCCTGGCAGTGTTGCCAAGTCCAGTCGTAACGGGTCTGGTCGGTCAATTCGTTCCACTCGTAGCCGCATTCCAACTGCAGGTCGGGCGTGTAGGTTCCGCTTTCCAGAGCGGCGGCAAAGGTGATGACCTTGAAAACCGAGCCGAGCGGGTATTGTCCCTGGGTGACACGGTTGACGAGGGGCTGATTGACGTTGTTGAAAATTTCCTGAATGCCGTCTGCGCTGTTGCGGTTGTTGGGGTCGAAGTAGTTGGGGTCGAAGTCTGGGGAGGATGCCATTGCCAGAATTCTGCCTGTATCCCGCTCAATGACCACAGCGGCGGCGCGGAAGCCCTCGATGGCTTTTTCTGCCTGGACTTGCAAATCCCGGTCTAGGGTGAGGGTGACAGACCCGGCCGGTTGCGCCTCGCTTTTGCTGCCCACCTGACGGATGACCTTGCCATCCGCGCCGACCAGGTACAAGGTTCCGCCGCTGGTGCCGGAGAGATATTCCTCGCCCCACTGTTCTATGCCTGCCTGCCCCACCCGTGCGGCGGGGGAATAGCCCTGGCGGACGTATTCGTCCACCTGACTTTCTTGAATGGGGGCGACATAGCCCAGGGTTTGGGAGGCGATTCCGTTTTCGGCGTAGAGGCGGGCGGTGTAGGGGCTGAGGACGATTCCGCCCAGGCTGGAGTAGTAACTAAAGCGCCGGTCCACTTCTTCGGCGGGGGCTTCGCCGATGGGGATGTACCAGTACACATCCCGCCGGTCGTTATACAGCGCCTGGGCTTGGATGGGGTAAACGCCCAACAGTTGGGAGAGGGCGCTCATCAGGCTGCCTTCCTGGTCGGGAATGATGTTGGTGGGAACCAGCCCAATGGCGTAGGCATCCGTCTGGCTGACGAGGGCGACTCCGTCCCGGTCGTAGATAATGCCACGCGAGGCGGTTTGGTAGTCCATGGAAAGGTAGTTGCCGCCTGCCATTTCCGGGAAGATGAGTCCATCATTCCAGAGAATCCGCCATTCCCCGTTTTCCATTTTGAGACCGGCGGTCATTTCGTGTTCAAAACTGCCTACCAGGTAGGTGTTGTAGGTCACTTTGAAGGTTGCCTGGGCTGTTTGGGTTCCGTTGTTGGAGGTGAGAATCTCGTGCGAGAGTTCCCGCAGGGTCATACGGTTCATCGTCTCGCGGTATTTTTTTACAAAATCGTCCTGGCTAATGCTTGCCTGGCTTTCGGCGCTGAGCATGGTGTACATGGTGGCGTAGTCGCTTATTTTCCAGGCTTCTAAAAAGGCGTTGAGGGTTTTCCGCGCATCCGGTACGGAGGTGATGCGGACTGCCGGAGCGGGCAGGCTGGTTTCTTCCACCGGGGCAGGGTTGGCGGCGGGGAGGGACACGCCGCACCCTGCCAAAAGCGCCAACAACAGTAAAATGCCCAAGGGGGTAACTTTTCTCATTCGTTTCCTTTCAGTTTGTGCTGTGCAGGTAGGTTTGCGAAACCGGGCAGGCGTAGCGCAGGTGAGATTGGCAAGCGCCCGCCACGCTGGCACGAGGTGTTACCCCCGCCTGGCGCAATAAGACCGAGAGGGCGCAGAGCGGCAAACCCATGACCGAGGCGTAGCAACCTTGCATATCGGCAACGGGTTGAAAGTTGGGGTTCTGAATGCCGTAAGCGCCGGCTTTATCCATCGGGTCGCCGGAGCGGATGTAGCGGCGCATTTCTTCTTCGCTGTAGTTGCGCATGGGAACGTCGGTGATGACGACCTGACTCAGCAGGGTTTCTTTTTGGTTGGGGGATGCTCGTAAAACGGCGACCCCGGTAAAGACCTGGTGTGTGCGCCCGCGCAGGCGGGTGAGCATTTCCCAGGCTTCGGCGGGGCTGACGGGCTTACCCAGAATATCCCCATCGATGACAACCGAAGTATCTGCTCCCACAATCACCTGCTCCGGGTGCGCCTTGCCTTGCACGGCGCGGGCTTTTTCTTCTGCCAGGCGACGCACATAGGCAAAGGCTTCTTCCCCTGGCAGGCGGGTTTCGTCTATGTTGGATACTTCCACCGAGAACATCCAGCCCCCCAGCGCCAAAAGTTCGCGCCGCCGGGGAGAGTTGGAAGCAAGTAAGAGGGGGGTTATTTCATTCATAACAACGAGAGCCAATTCTAACACAACCAATTTGCGCCAAATTTCACCCAAAGCGCAGTAAAATGGGCGCTTGTCCTTCTCAGTCATTCCCGGAGGTAGTTATGAAAGAACTGGAACAGCGAATTCTCAGCGAGGGAAAGAACCTCGGCAACGGTATTCTTAAAGTGGATGGTTTTATTAACCATCAGGTGGACCCCATGTTGATGAACGCCTGCGGGCGCGAGTTGGCGCAAGCCTTTGCCGGAATCGGCGCGACCAAAATTCTCACCGCAGAAATCTCTGGTATTGCGCCTGCCCTGGCGACTGCCATGCACTTGGGGCTGCCGGTTGTGTATGCCCGCAAGACCAAGCCTATCACCATGCCAGACCAGGTTTATCTCACCCTGGCTCCTTCTCACACCAAAGGGCGGATGGTGGAGTTGATTGTCTCGCCGGAGTATTTGGGCGGCGGGGAGAAGATTCTCATCATCGATGATTTTCTCGCCTCCGGTTCCACCATTCACGGCTTGGTGCGCCTCACCCAAACCGCCGGTTCCACAGTGGTAGGGATTGGCACCCTCATCGAAAAGACGTTTGAAGGCGGGCGCAGAGCCTTGCAGGCTTTGGGCATTCCCATCATCTCTTTGGCGGCAGTCGCCTCGCTGGAGAATGACACGATTACCTTTGCTTAAGACCCGCTGGTTTCGGGTCTTCTTCTCGTGGGTTCTCCGTCTGATGTCTTTTGCCCTGCCCGTTGTGTTTTTGCGCCAAACCGAAACGCTGCTTGCTTTTTGGCACCCCAAACCTGCTTACCCATTTCATGTTCTGCTTTTGCCCAAACAGCCGCTTGCCTCCCTGATGCAGATGTCCCCGGAGAAAGACGCCGCCTTTTTGGCGGATGTTCTGGCGGCGGCTCAGAGCCTGGTTGTGGAGTATCAACTGGGGGCGTATCGGCTCATCGTCAACGGCGGGGAATATCAGGATTTTCCGTACCTGCACTTTCATCTCGTTTCTTCTGCCCCTGCTGCAAAGTAGGGGCAGTTTTTTTACCCGCCTGTGATATAAAAAAGCATGTCCCGGTTGCGGCGTATCTTCAAAGACTTGGGTTGGCAACTTTCTCTGCTGTACCTTGCGCTGGTTGTGCCGTTCTTCTTTACCCTCCTGCTGGTGAATCAGTTTGCCGTCACCCGCATTCGGCAGGATGTGACGGCAAGCGACCAGGCGTTGGTTTCTGCCATTGCCCAGGAAACAGGCGCGGGGGTGAAAGATTCGCTGGAAGCGGTGCGGGCTTTGGCATCCTTCCCGGAGGTGGAATCGGCTTCAGCGCAGGCGCTTCCCTCCATCTTCCGGGTTTTTCTCCCTACCCATCCCAACATCAACCTTGTATATCGCCTTAGCGCGGCGGGCGAGATGCTGTATCACTACCCGGAGGGACCTGGCTCTACGGTAGGCGAGTCTTTTGCCTTTCGAGATTACTTCCGGCGGGCTTTGCAGGTTCGGGTTCCTTTCATTTCGGAGGGGCGCATTTCGCCCACCACCAATCAGCCGGTTGCGACAGCGGTGATGCCCATTTGGTTGCCCTCCGGTGAATTTGACGGACTGGTGGGCGCGAACCTGCGCCTGGAAAGCCTGAGCGAGACTTTGCGCTTTGTTCTTAACCGCTCTGGCGAGGCAGATACTTTGCAAGTGGTCATTTTGGATAGCGGCGGGCAGGTGATTGCCTCGCCGCAGGCGAACATGCTCCTGCGCCCCGCCGCCGACCTGTTGCCAAACCTGCCCTGGCAGGCGGCAGGCGGTTCCCAAACCGCTACCTCCCCCCTGGGCGAAGAACGCCTGTACACCTACGCTCCGGTGGAAGAGCTGGGCTGGCTGGTGATTGTTAGCCGACCCGTGCAAGAAGCCTTTGCCTCGCAGGATGCTTTGCAGCGCATCACCATCAGCGCCGCCCTTACTTTGGTGTTCATTGGCTTGCTGTTTTGGGGGGGCTTAAGCAACCGGGTTTTGCGCCCTTTGGAGAAGTTAGTCCCCTTTAGCGAAGCCCTGGGCGCGAATCAACCCATCGAACCGGAAGACCGCGCCCAAATGGTGAGCCTGGGCAGGCGCAAAGACCAGGTGGGTGACCTGGTGAGCAGTATTTTGGGCATGGAACAATCCATCGCCGCCCGCTTTGGCGAACAAGCCCTGCTGCTGGAAACCAGCGCGGCAGTCGTCTCCAGCCTGGATTTGCCCACCGTGCTGGAGACCATCCTTCGCCAAATGTCCCGCCTGTTGGGGGTGCAAAAATGCGCCATCATCGCGTTGGATGAAAAACAAGGCGTTTTCCGCATCCGCGCCAGTTTGGGGCTTTCAGAACGCCACGCCCAGGAACTCCGCATTCAGCCCGGCGAACCGGATTCCGTCACCCTGAGGGCGCTCTACGCCCGCGAACCCATCTACGTTAGCGACACCGAAACCGACCCCAGTTACGTCACCCGCCGTCACTTGGCGCTCGCCGAGGGCTACCGCGCCGTGCTTGCCGCCCCCCTGCGGACTCAATATGCCCCGCCCACCGCCCTGGTCGTGCAGGAAGTGCTTCTTTTCGCTGCGGCCCGGCAATTTGTCGCAAGGCGGAAACTTCGGGTTCCGGAGGATCTGTCACTGGTCTGCGCGGATCCCGACCCGACCTTCGAGTGGCAAATTCCGGCGATCTCCCACATCAGTTGGGACAGCGGGCCGTGGGTGCGGCACATTCTGAATTGGGCCAATCATC
>DYNS01000403.1 GCA_020720965.1 Anaerolinea sp.
ATGCCGGAGGCGAGTTTTAGGTTGGATGATGGGTTGTGCGAAACCCCGGCGTTGTAATGTTGCAGGGTTCGCATTTCGCCTTCGTCAATATGAACGCAGTGCGCCGCCAGTACTTTGGCTTCAAATAAGCCTTGCTTCTTTACATAAGGGATGACTGGCATCCCGTTTTCGTTACGCATGTTTTCCACCTCCAGCGCCGTTTCGGAGAGATGGGTGTGGAGGGGCACGTCAAACTCGGCGGCGAGTTGGGCGCTTGCCCGCAGGATTTCGGCGGTGCAGGTGTAGGGCGCGTGTGGCGAAACGGCGGGCACAATCAGCGGGTGATTCTTCCAGCGTTGGATGAACTCTCTCGCCATTGCCAGCGAATCTTCGTAAGATTTGGCATCCGGCGAGGGAAACTTCAGCACGGTTTGCCCGCAGACCGCCCGCAAACCGGCTTGGGCGGTGGCTTTGGCGACATCTTCCTCAAAATAATACATATCCGCAAAGGAGGTGACGCCGCTTTTAATAAATTCCGCCCCGGCAATCAGGCTGCCAAGGCGGCAAAAATCGGGCGAGACAAATTCTCTTTCTACGGGCATCATGTAGCCCATCAGCCACACATCCAGGCGCAGGTCATCTGCCAGACCACGCAGCAGGGTCATGGGGACGTGCGTGTGGGCGTTGACCAGCCCCGGCATCAGCACCTTTTCTTTGCAATCCAGCATTTCCGGCGCAGAATAGAGAGATTTAATCTCGGCTTCGGGTCCCACTGCCACAATCGAATCGTTTTGGATGGCGACTGCGCCATGCCGATACTGGGTAAATTCCTCGTCCATCGTAAGGACATGGGCATTGTAGAGAATAACATCCACTTGAACAGTCATTCGGTCTCCTTTTGGGGTTGGTTTTTAAGTTCATCTATTATGCACTTGTCTGACAAACCCGTCAACGTGCAACTTTAACCCCCCGCCTGCATCTGATACAATGCAAAAGCCGCGCCCCGCCTGCGGAGGCGCTCTTTAACCCAAACATTCAACGAGGTAGAAAAAATGACCTTCAATCTCAGCGGTTTCAGCCCGTCTTCGGCATCTTCCGAAACCAAACACGTTAAGGTGCTGGTACTTGGTTCCGGTCCTGCCGGTTTTGCCGCCGCCCTATACGCCGCCCGCGCCGAACTCGCCCCCCTGGTGCTCACTGGCACAGAACTGGGCGGTCAGGCTGCCACCACCCACCTTATCGAAAACTACCCCGGCTTCCCCGAAGGAGTCGGCGGCTCGGAACTGGGCGACCTCTTCCAAAAACAAGCCGAGCGTTTTGGCGCAACGGTGGAATTTGATACCGCCAACGCGGTAGACTTATCTCAGCGCCCCTTCCGCGTCACCGGCGATAGCGGCTCTTACCTCGCCGACACCCTGGTCATCGGCACCGGCGCCCGCCCCAATCACCTGGATATTCCCGGCGAAGTGGAACTGACCGGTAAGGGTGTTTCGTACTGCGCCACCTGTGACGGCTGGTTTTTTAAGGATAAAAGAGTGGTTGTCATCGGCGGCGGCGACTCGGCGCTGGAAGAAGGTCTCTTCCTCACCCGCTACGCATCCTCCGTTACCATCATTCACCGCCGTGAGAGCCTCCGCGCCGGAAAGGTGCTGCAAAACCGGGCATTCAGCAACCCCAAAGTAAACTTCGTCTGGAACACAGTCGCCACCCAGGTTGTTGGTACCGATAAAGTGACCGGACTCCAACTGAAGAACCTGCAAACCGGCGAAGAATCCTTTTTTGAAACAGATGGAGTCTTCATCTTCATTGGTCACACCCCCAATACCCAATTGTTTGAAGGGCAGTTGGAGATGCAAGACGGCTACATCGTCTCCAATCACCTGATGGAAACAAGCGTGCCCGGCGTTTTTGTGGCAGGCGAAGCCACCGACAACCACTTCCGGCAGGTCATCACCTCCGCCGGGATGGGCGCGGCGGCAGCCATTCAGGCTACCCACTTTTTAGAAAAACAAAGCCAGTAAGACCGCGTTGGCGGTTTTTGCAAGACCCTTTGCCCTGTCATACAAACGTATGACAGGGCTTTTTTATTACAAACATACTAAAAAATAGGTGACAATTGCCCACATTCTCCCTACCGGGCGGTAGGGTATAATATTTTTAATATTCTGCCTAGTTTTGGAGGAGCAATGAACAAAGTCTCTATCATCGGCGCGGGCATGACCGGCGCCTCTACCGCCCTTTGGCTTGCGGAACGTGAACTTGCTGACCTTGTGATGGTGGACATTGTGGAGGGAGTGCCACAAGGAAAAGGTCTGGATTTACTCGAATCCATGCCCATCATCGGTAAGGATGTGGAAATTGTTGGCTCCAACGGTTACGAAGCCACCGCCGGTTCGGATGTCATCGTCATCACCGCTGGTTTGCCCCGCAAACCCGGCATGAGCCGCGAAGACCTTCTCACCGCCAATGCCAATATCGTTGGCACTGCCGCTCTGGAAACCCTCAAGTACTCTCCCAATGCCATCTACGTCATCCTCACCAACCCCCTCGACACTATGTCCTACCTCACCATGAAGAAGACCGGGCTGCCCGCCAAC
>DYNS01000082.1 GCA_020720965.1 Anaerolinea sp.
CCGTTTTGCAAAGCGGCAATAGGACCCCCGGCAGCCGCCTCTGGTGAAACATGCCCAATCGAAGCCCCGCGAGTTCCACCGCTAAAACGCCCATCGGTAATGAGGGCGACTTTGTCGCCCAGCCCCTGCCCCATGATGGCGGAAGTGGGCGAAAGCATCTCCTGCATCCCCGGTCCGCCACGCGGACCTTCGTAACGAACCACAACCACATCCCCCGGCTGCACTTCCTGCCCCAAAATTCCGCGCAGCGCCTCGTCCTGGCTTTCGTAAATCCGGGCGGGACCAGTAAAGCGCATCATCTCCGGGCTGACGCCGCCGACCTTGACGACTGCGCCCTGGGGGGCGAGGTTGCCAAACAGGATGGACAGCCCGCCATGCGGAGAGTGGGCATTTTCGTAGCGCCGAATCACGTCCTCGTCCCGGATGTCGAAGCCACGAATCGATTCGCCCAGAGTATGCCCGGAGACGGTGAGACGCTCCATGTGCAGCATCCCCGTCCCGCGCTGAACTTCATTAAGGATGGCGGGGATGCCCCCGGCGCGGTGAACGTCTTCCATGTGCCATTTGCCGGAGGGCGAAACCTTGCACAGGTGCGGAACTTTATCCGCTACGGCATTGATGCGGGTGAGGGGATAATCCACCCCGGCTTCGTGTGCCAGCGCCAGAGTGTGCAGGACGGTGTTGGAAGAGCCGCCCATCGCCATATCCAGCGCGAAGGCATCGTCAATTGCTTCGGCGGTGACAATATCGCGCGGTTTAATGTCGCGTTCCAGCAAAGTCATAATTTGGGCGGCTGCTTTGCGGGCAAGTTCTTCCCGTTCTGGGGTTTTTGCCAGCGCCGAGCCGTTGAAGGGTAGGGCAATGCCCAGGGCTTCCATGAGGCAGTTCATACTGTTGGCGGTGAACATGCCAGAGCAAGAGCCGCAAGAGGGGCAGGCGAAGCGCTCCAGGGTGTTCAGGCGTTCTTCGTTAATTTTCCCGGCGGAGAAAGCCCCCACGCCTTCAAAAACGGAAATCAGGTCTATTTTTTCACCATCCGGGGTGGTTCCGGCTGCCATCGCCCCGCCGCTTATGAAGATGGTCGGGACGTTGACGCGCATCGCCGCCATGAGCATCCCCGGCACAATTTTGTCGCAGTTGGGAATGCAGACCATCGCGTCAAAACGGTGGGCTTCCATCATCGTTTCCACGCTGTCGGCAATCAGTTCGCGGGAGGGCAGGGAGTACTTCATGCCACCATGCCCCATGGCAATTCCATCATCTACGCCGATGGTGTTGAACTCAAACGGAACGGCTCCGGCGGCGCGGACAGCCTCTTTGACCATTTTGCCAAATTCCTGCAAGTGAACATGCCCCGGCACAACGTCCACATAGGAATTGACAATGGCAACAAAGGGCTTGCCAAAATCGGCGTCTTTTAGCCCGGTTGCGCGAAGCAGGGAGCGGTGTGGGGCTTTCTCGAAGCCTTTTTTAATCATATCGGAACGCATAAAATCTCCTTCAACAATGCCTTTTGGGAAATAGATACAAAAAAAGAGCCGCCCGGCTTGTCGGGCGGCTCTTATCTTTCTTGAAGCAGGTGATTTGTCAGTTCACCTTCTCCGCTGCCATCCCAACAAAAAACGGGTCCTTGAGAATAAGGACCGAAATAAGGATGGTAATAAGGGAGAGGGAGAATTGTATAGACATGGGGTTGCCTGTAAACGATTTCGCTGATTATATGCGCTTTGAGGGATACGTCAAGAGAAAATATCAAACTGAGGCTTTTGTTTACACAACCTTAAAACGCGGATATGCGCCCAGCACCCTCAGCAGCAGGGCATATTCGTCCAGGTGACTGAGCGCCCTCTGCACCGATTCTTGTTCCGGCGAGCCGAGAAAGTCTATGTAAAACAGATATTCCCAGGGTTTGCCTGCCAGGGGGCGCGATTCTATCTTGGTCAGGTCTATATCTCGCAGAGCAAAGACGCTAAGGGCTTTGAAGAGCGCCCCAGGTTGGTTTTTTAACGTGAAGACAATGGAGGTTTTGGCATTTTCCAGCACGGAAACAGGCTGAGGGGCAATTTCTAAAAAGCGGGTATAGTTTTCTGGGTTGTCTTCAATGCCTTCTTGCAAAATTTCCATTTCGTACAGTTCCGCTGCACGGCGCGAGGCAATGGCTGCCAGGTTGCGCTCCCCGCTTGCTTTAAGGATTTTTACGCTTCCGGCAGTGTCGTACACCGGTTCGGTCTTTACGCCCAAAGAGCGCAGATACCCGGCGCACTGTCCCAGGGCTTGCGGGTGACTGATGACTCGCTGAATTTGGTCTTTGGGCGTGCCAGGAAAGCCAATGAGGCAGTGCCGCACCCGTAAAAAATACTCGCCGCGAATGTGCAACTGATGGCGCAGGAGCAGGTCGTAATTTTGATGAATGCTGCCTGCCAGCGAGTTTTCAATGGGGATTAAGCCGGACTGACAGACCCCGGCGTGTACCGCTTCAAAAACATCGTCAAAGGTTTGGCAGGGTTCCGTTAGAACGGAGCCAAAATACCCGAAGACTGCCTGCTCGCTATACGCACCCGGTTCACCCTGAAAAGCGACCTTCATCATTTTCTTCCTTTCTGTTGGGCGGTCCACCCCAAAATTTGGCGCAGACCGGTTTCAATCGTCTCCTCGGAGGCGGCGATGGTCATCCGCACGAAGCCTTCTCCCTGCGCCCCAAAAGCGGAGCCGGGAACCAAGCCAACGCCCGCCTCCTGCAAAAGACGCTCGCAAATTTCCAGCGAGGGAATGCCCAGGGCGCGGAAATCTAAAAAGAAGTAGAAAGCGCCCATGGGGGGGGAAACCTGTATGCCAGGGGTTTGGCTCTCCATCACCAGGCGCAAAACCAGGTCGCGGCGGCGGGCGTAGGCGGCTCGCATGTGGGCAACCGAATCTTGCACTTGCGGGTCGGTGAGGGCAAAGGCAGCGGCTTGCTGCGTAAACGGAGCCAGGCAGGTGATGGAGTTTTGCCCGGCTTTAAGGGCGTTCTGCAAGACGGGGGCAGGGGCAGCCAGGTAGCCCACCCGCCAGCCCGTCATGGCATAGGTTTTGGAAAGGCTGTGTACCAGCAAGGTGCGCTCTTTGGCGCCCTGGGGTTGGGCAGCCGAGGGGGGGCGTTGCGCGGTGTAATACAGGCTTTCGTAGACTTCATCACTAATGACCCACAGGTGATGGGCGGCGGCAAAGGCTTGCAGCTGCTCGTAATACTCCCGGCTGGGGAAGGCTCCGGTGGGGTTGGATGGGTAATTGAGGACGATGGCGCGGGTTTTGGGGCTGAGGGCTTTTTCCCAGGCTGAAAAATGGGGCAGAAAGCCGTTCTCTGCCGGAGCGGGGATGCGCTTCACCGTTCCACGCAGCATGATGACCATGTTGGCATGGGTTGCCCAGGTGGGGTCTGGGAGGAGGACCTCATCCCCGGGGTTGAGGATGGATTGCAGCGCCAGGTAATAGGCGTGGATGCCGCCGTGAGTCATCAAAATTTCGGTATGGGGGTCGTAATGCAGAGCGTTATCCCGTTCCAATTTTTGAGCGGCGGCGCGGCGCAAGGCAGGCGAGCCATTGCTGGCAGCGTAATGGGTGAGACCGGCTTGCATGGCTTCGTGCGCCCTGGCGATGATGGCGGGCGGGGTGGCAAAATCTGGGTCTCCGACCTGAAGGGGGATGACGGCTTGTCCCTGCG
This sequence comes from Anaerolinea sp., assembly GCA_020720965.1. Taxonomy (GTDB): domain Bacteria; phylum Chloroflexota; class Anaerolineae; order Anaerolineales; family Villigracilaceae; genus UBA5195. The sequence goes on from DYNS01000082.1 coordinate 3,701, forward strand.
CCTGATAGGCTACAATGCGGTCGTTCATGGCGACTGTGGGGGATTGGGGAATGTGTGAAAATTGTTGGTTCAGCATGGTTCACCTGTGAGTTCCGTTTTGCGCCCGGCAAGAGCGGGGGTATTATACTTTCCTGGCATGGTGAAACTGGTTTTTGGAGACCTGCCAAGCCTGCCTACATTACAAAGTCGCAAGGGTTGGGTTTGGGTTTGGTATGGTGAACTTGATATAATAACTTCATATAATGACGGTTTAGCCAAACCTGTAAAAAATTGCGGTGCAATGTTCTTCTTATTGCATTGCAAGGATGCTGTTATGAGGGTTAAATTTGCCCGTCCATTACAATTGAAGTCGGAGGCACGCAAGCAATGTTTGATGACACCGAAAATTTGGGTACGATTTTATACGTGGAAGATGACCCGAATAACCGCACGCTTATTCGGCGGGTACTCACAGCGGAAGGGTACACCATTCACGAGGCACCCAATGCCAGCACCGCACTGGAGAAACTAAAAACACTGAAGCCGGACTTAATCCTGATGGATATTAACATGCCGGAAATGGATGGCTATACGCTAACCGCGCAAATCCGCGCCTTGCCGAATATGGGGCTTGTACCCATCATTGCGTTAACCGCAAACGTGATGAAAGGCGACCGCGAGCGCTCTTTGGAAGCCGGGTGCGATGGGTATATTCAGAAACCGATTGATATTGATACCATTTCGTATCAAATTCAAAAATTCTTAAAGAGATAGCCGCCATGATGACCCCCGAAAATACAAACACAGGCAGCCGTAAGCCCGGTCTTTCTAAAGACACAACCGTATTGGTTGTGGAAGACAACGTCTCTAACTTTGTTCTCATTGCCCGCCTGCTTGGGTTCATGGGAATTCACTGCGAATGGAAGACCTCCGGCTACGAGGTGGTGGAATACGCGGATACCCTGCCCCGGCTGGATTTAATTCTGATGGATATTCGCCTACCCTACGAAGACGGCTACGGCGCAATGAAGAAGATTCGCTCCTCCGAGCGGCTTAAATCGGTGCCGATTATCGCCGTCACAGCGGAGGCGAGCCAGGAGCAAATGAACAAAGCCCGCGCCTCCGGTTTTGATGGTTTTCTGGGAAAACCCCTCGACCCGGACCGTTTTCCAGACCAGGTGAAGCGAATCCTAAACGGTGAAGCCGTCTGGGAAATCCCCTACGAAGAAAGATAAGCGCAAACAGCGAGGGTTTCCAAAGAGTTCTCTCGCTGTTTCTTATTTTTAGGCAAGAAGAGAAAAATAATGGATGACAAGACCGCCTCTCTCAGCGACCTGGAACAGATTATCCGTATTCACCAGGCAAATTACCTCGTCTTCCACGCCGCAAGCGAGCGGGAAGTAACCCAGGCAATTGCAAAGGTGTTGCACCTTTGCCCGTATGTGAGTTTGTATTACGCCGTAAACCACACCGGGCTGGAGAGGGTGGCAACCTACGCGCCAGAGACGAAGAAAAGCGTGAAGGATGCGCCCAACACCGTAGAAATGAGCCCGGCAGAGGTGGCGCAGTTCTTCTCTGGGGAGCCAAAGGTTTTCGGGGCAGAAAATGCCCCTCTGCCAGAAGCGTTTAAGAGCGTTTTTTCCAGCCTGCTTTGCAGCCAGGTTGCGGTGCTGCCCATTGTTTGGGATGTGGAAGTGCAAGGGGTTTTGCTTTTGGGGGCAACCGCCAACCAGGCAATGACCGCTGCCCTGATTGCCCCGCTGAGTAAACTCGCCGAAGCCATTCCCATTGCCATGAGCAACGTAAAAGCCAAAAATGCCACCAAACAGCGTCTGCGCGAGATGGAGGCAATTTCGGAGACGAGTCAGGTCATTACCTCCGCAACGGATATGGAGCAACTGTACGAGGCGCTGTACCAGCAAATTAGCGCCACCATGGGCGCCGACCTGCACTTCACCATCGCCCTGCACGAACCCGCCAACGCCACCATAGAAATCCCCTTTGTGGTGGAAAGGGGCAAACGCACCCGTTACGAGACCATCCCGGTCGGGGAGGGACTCATCTCCATCCTGCTTCGCACCCGCCAACCGCTGATGCTGGTGGAAGATACCATCCGCCGGGCAAAGGCGCTGGGCGGCAAAGCGGTGGGCGACCCTGCGCTCTCGTGGCTGGGCTGCCCGCTGATTGTGGGCGGCGAGCCGGTGGGCGCGTTGGTGGTGCAAGATACCGAAAAAGAAGGGCGTTTTACCCAGGACGACCTGCGCTTGCTCATTTCCCTCTCCGCCCAGGTGGCGGGAGCCATTTACAACATCCGCCTGCTGGAAGATGCCCGGAGGCGGGCATTACAACTGGAAACGGTGGCAGAAATCTCCCGCGAGGTTTCCAGTTCCCTTATTGTGGATAACCTCCTGCTGCAAGCCGTTACCCTGGTGCGAGAGCGATTCAACTTTTACCATGCCTCCGTTTTCCTGGTAGAGCCGCAGGGCGAATATGCCACCATCCGCGAGGCTACCGGGGAGGCAGGGCTGCAAATGAAAAGGGCGGGGCATAAACTGGCAGTGGGGTCCAAGTCGGTGGTGGGGTATGTGACCCAGACCAAAGAAGCCCTGGTGGTCAACGACATTAGCAAGACTCCCAATTATTTTGCCAACCCCCTGCTGCCCGAAACCAAAGCCGAAGCCTGCCTGCCCCTCAAAGTGGGAGAGCGGGTGTTGGGCGTTTTGGATGTGCAGTCCAATAAGTCGTATGCTTTTAACAACGAAACGATTAAAATTTTGCAAATTTTGGCAGACCAACTGGCAGTGGCAGTGGTCAACTCGGAGTTGTTTGCCGAAGCCCAAGAGCGGCTTTCGCAGCACCGGCTTTTGCATCATGTGACCACTGCGGCAGCCTCCTCCACCTCCATTGAGGAGGCGCTAAACAGCGCGGTGCAGGGGCTTCAGGTCACTTTGGGCGGGGACCAAATCGCCATTCTGCTGGCGGATAAGGAGCAGAAAACGCTGGAGGTGCGCTCCGCGATTGGGTATCCGAATGATGAATCGGCGCGGTTGAAGGTGCCGTTTGGGGTGGGAGTCACCGGCTGGGTGGCAGCGCATCGTCTCGCGCAGCGGATTAATGACGTATCTAAAGATTCGCGGTATTTGTCGGTAAACCCCAAAGTCCGTGCCGAACTTGCCATCCCCCTCATTTACCGTAACGAGGTGTTGGGCGTGATGAACGTGGAAAGTCCACGCCAGAATGCCTATTCCGAAAACGATGAAGAAATGCTCGGAACGCTGGCAGGCAGCCTGGCAGCCATCATCGCGCACTCCCGCCTGCTGGAGCAATTCCGGCAACAGGTGGAAAGAGAGCGCCTGCTGTACGAAATTACCAATAAACTAAGGCGCACCACCAACATAGAAAAGATTCTCACCATTACAACCACCGAATTAAGCAAAGCCGTAAACGCCCGCCGCGCCAATGTCGTCATCAAGGTCGATTCTGTCGCTGCCGGAACGCCTACCGAAGAATGAGAACCATGCAAAAGCGAAAAAGCCTCTTTTCTGCCCAGGAGATTCTCCAGCAACTGATACAGCGCACGGGGAAGTACTATCACCTCGTCCTCATCCTGCTGGCGCAGTTGTTCATCACCTACCCTGTTGGGGGTCTCACCGCGCAGGTTGTGCAGATAAACGCGGAATTGACCGATGAAGCCTACCTCGGCTCCGCCACCGCCGAGGGCATTTTACTGACCATCGGCAACCTGATTGTGATTGCCGTAATCTACTTCCTGACTCGTGATATGGGTGCGCGTCTGGAGCAGTGGAAAAACGGCAGAATGATTGCCAACCTTCAGCAGGAAACCAAAGCCTGGAGGCAAATCACCTCCCTGCCCTGGCGGTTTGGCTTGGTGAGCCTCATCGTCTCGCTCTTTTTCGACTTGCTGCCCCTCTTCGCTTATCAATTTCTGGTTCTCCAACTGGATTACGCCCAAATTATCTACACCTTTTTTGGCGGCATTGCAGCCACCATCGTCAACCTGGGGATTAACATCCTGCTCTTAGAGATGGCGCTGAAACCGGCACGGCAGGCGCTTTTGCCAGCCACCTTTGAGGCGCAGCTGACCGGGATTTCCGGGTTGCAAATTCGGCAAAAGTTTACGCTCTTTGTCATTTCACTGCTTATCCTCAGCGCGGTCATCATCACCCCCATTGGTTACAGCCGCATTTACACCGTCATCTACAAGACCATTTCCTCGCAGGAAGTATTGGTGGATTACCAAACTTTCTCCATCGTCTTCAGCGTCAGCCTGCTGGTGATTGGGGCGCTCATCGCCATTTTGCTCTCGCTCTCGGTCTCCAGCCCCATCGGCGAGATGGTGCAAACCTTCAACGCCATCGAAAAAGGCGACCTGAAACAACGCGCTATCGTCAGCGGCACAGACGAGGTGGGGCAGTTGGCGGTGTACTTTAACCGGATGGTCGCACGGCTGGACGCTCTGCAACAAAACCTGGAAAAACGGGTGCAAGCCCAAACCGAAAAACTGCGCGCCTCCAACGAAGTGGGGCGGATTGCCAGCACCATTCTGGACCCAGACGACCTCGTCTCGCAGGTTGTAGGACTTATCTCCCGCACTTTCGACTACTACTACGTGGCGCTCTTCCTCGTGAACGAAAACGGACGCTGGGCAGAACTCAAAGATGCCACCGGCGCAGCAGGGGAAATCCTTAAAGCCCGCCGTCATCGCCTGCAAATTGGCGGCAACAGCATGGTCGGCGCCTCCATCACCAACCGCGCCGCGCAAGTGGCAATGGATGTGGGTGAGGCGGCTGTCCGGTTTAACAACCCCCTGCTCCCCAACACCCGCTCCGAAATTGCCCTGCCCCTCATCGTGGGTGACCGCGTCATCGGCGCGTTGGATGTGCAATCCACCCGCGAGGCGGATTTTAAGCCGGAGGATATTTCCACCCTGCAAAGCATGGCAAACCAGGTCGGCATCGCCCTGGATAACGCCCGTAACTTTAAGGATATGGAAATTGCCCTGCAAGAACTGCGGGTGGCGAACAGCAAATACCTCACCTCCGCCTGGGCAGACCGGGCGCAAACCAACCTGTACGAACATTCCACCCACAACGCGCCAGAAAACCCGGAAGCAGAGACGCAAAACATCCAAATCGGTCTCAACCTGCGTGAGCAAGCCATTGGTCAGTTAAGCATAGAAACCGATGGAGATTGGACGGCAGAAGACCAAACCTGGGTAGAGTCGCTCGCCACCCAGGTTGCCATCTCGCTGGAAAACTCGCGGCTCATCGAGGAAAGTCAGCAATCTGCCGTGCGGGAGCGGCTTTCTGCCTCCATCATCCAAAAATTATGGTCATCCCCCTCGGTAGATGCCATCCTGCAAACCGCCGTGCGAGAGTTGGGACGGGCATTTGAAGCCGCCGAAGCCACCATCGAGCTAAAAGTGGATGAAGACCTGAAAAGGCAAAACTACCTATGAATCAGCCCAACCCATCCCCCCGCCCCAGCGGATTTTTCCGGGGCGCTTTGTGGCTACTCACCGCCCCGCACCGCAGCCTTAAAGAGTTTACAGCGCAGCGGGATGCGCGTCTTTCGGCGGGCATCGCCATCATCGTCTTTGGGCTTGCTCTGGTTGGTTTTACCGCCACCCTGTTCAGCAGCGACATCTCCTACGCGCTGGCATCCTTCTCGCCCATTTTAGGGGCAGCCCTCCTGGGCTACTTGCTCTCCCGCACCCGGTTTTACCGCATCGGGGTCTTTTTGGTCAGCATCGGGTTTAGCGCAACGCCCTACATTATCAGCCTCCTGCAATTTACCACCCCAGAGCGTTCCTACTATCTTTCGCTCTTACTCACCCCCATCGCCATCGTCATCGCCAGCGGAATTTTATCGGCATCCAGCATCTTCCTGCTGGTAGGCATTAACGAAGCCATGCTTTTTGGGGTACACGTCTTTCTCTTCAAGAGAGACGACCCCTACATTGGCTCCCTGGCAGGGATGATAACCGTGCTGGGCTTGATGGTGATGTACCTCAACTACCACAAACAAAGCACCGAAAAACAACGCCTGCACGACCTGCAAACCACCAACCGCGAGCTGCAAGCGATTAAAGAAAACCTGGAAGCAAACGTGGAAGAGCGCACCGCCGAACTAAACCGGC